>CAZMPT010000022.1:0-11901 GCA_964568285.1 uncultured archaeon
AAATGGGACTTATGAAGAATGTGATTATTATTTAGAATATGAGACAAGTTTAACTAATACCACGGTTTGGTCAATAGGTGGCAATGGAGATCATCACAGGGTTACAACACCATCATCCAGTATTTATTATGCAGCCATAACGACTATCTCTCCTGATTCTACTTTTGTTTTTAGTCTTAACGGTATAAATTTTAGTAATGATATAGAATATACCTTTTCTTATGAGGTACGCGCTTGCATAGGTAATTGCTCCGAACAATTGGTATTGGCAGAATCTCAAGTTACTTTTTTTGGTAATGATAGTATAGAAACTAATTTGTCAGGAACTTTTGATTCTTATTTGAATGAAGAAACATTACCTTTGAAAGATGAATGTGAACCAGTTCAAGCCCTAGTAAAATTGGAAGGTACTAATGTTTCTACAAATAATTCTCTACTCTTAGCAGTTTATATTTCAGAGGATTTTACTTTTAATGATGCTACTGCAGAGTGCAAACCGGTTTACTCTTTTAACGATGCAGGATTTATATCTTTAGGAGACTATGCTCTTTTCCTTGTCCCATTTCTGGTTTTTGGTTTAGCTATTATTTATGGCCAAGCAAAACTAACAAGTTGGCATTTTACAGGAAGTTATAGTAATAAATCCACTCAATATTTGGCTATTTTAGTGAGTGCAATTCTATTTATCTTTCTTGCCATGTTTCCCGTAGCATTTTGTATTGCTGTCATCGTTTTATTTGCACAATTTGTCGCTTACTATACTGGCCATTATGATAAACCTGAAGTTCCTGAGGAGAATCAGCCTAAACTGAAGTAAGGATAGCGTATTGCATCATACAATGCTCGGCTAATTGGCTTTCTTTTTCCAAGGCCACCAGGAGTTACTCCCAAGAACAAATCCGCAAATATTTCACATAATTTTTCATCTCGAGTCCCATAATACACCATTCTTTCAGGTAATTTTAGAGCCATAAGGGCAAAGAAAGACAAATCCCTCAATTCTTTACCAAATACACTATTCCAATCTCGATGATATTGATCCAAATGTTTCTGTGAGAAGTCACCGGTTTCTAATGCCGCTTTGATTGTTTTGATAGCAATCTTACCCGCATGCATTCCGTAATATATTCCTTCACCAGATAGAGGCGAAATCATGCCTGCAGAATCTCCTACGAGTAGTGTATTATCCATTGTTGTGGCCTTTATTGGCCCATCAAGTGGAAGTGGGGCGCCTTTTACAGGTGGAGTCTTCTGATTTTTAGGGAAATATCCATCCTTCTTTAGCAAATTGATGTAATCCTTCCAGATTTCTTTTACTTTAACAGATTTAATCGTTCGATTATATCCTCCAAATCCTATATTCAGAATCTCCTGCTTTGGAAATACCCACCCATAACCCTCGATACCGCCCGGCTTGAAATGGACTAATAAGGTTCTCTTATCCCCATAAGTTTTATCGACAAAATCTTTACCAACAACAGGTTCCCACATTAGTGCAGTACCCATTTGATTATCATTCCATGGCTTGATATTTCTTTTTTCGCGAACCATTGCAGCTAATTTGTCATTTGCACCAGTTGCACCAATAACCATTTTTGATTTGAAATCACCTTTTGATGTTTTTACAGTCACACCATCATTAAATTCGAAATCACTAACTCTTGTTTCCGTCATTATCTCCGCTCCAACGTCTCTTGCAGCTTCTAATACCGCATTATCGAACACCTCACGTGTTATGTTCCATGGCGTTCCTTCTGGAAATACAAAATCAATCTTGTATTTCATAGATGGTGAATACAAATTTACATCTTTTGCAGGACATTCAATTATTGGTTTAATGTATGGTTCTAATTCAGGTAGCTCATCGAATAACCTTGCCGTAAGCAAACCTCCACATGCTTTATCTCTTGGAAATTTGGATTTATCTATGACTAATACTTTCATTCCGGCTTTAGCAGCATAGAATCCAGTTGTAGCTCCACTAGGGCCACCTCCACACACAATCACATCATATTCATTCATTGTTTTCTACCCAATTCTTGTATGGTTCATGCGAATCATCCCATGGGAGTGAGACGATTGCAGGCATTGAGTATGGGTGGTTCTTAACAATATACTTTTCAAGATCCTCAAACTTTTCCTTGGAGGTTTTTATGAATAGTACATGCTCAGTGTCATCTTTCATTTCACCCTCCCAGGAATACACAGTTCTAACTGGCCAGAAGTTACAACAGGCAGCTAATTTAGCTTCAACTACTTGTTTTGCCATCTCTTCTGCACACTTCTCATCAGGGGTTGTAGTGTATACTGTGATACCCATGTTATCGTCTATTTCGAGCATGTTTAAATAGCCCCCCTTTCGTAGACGCGAACCCACGTGGTAACCCGTGACTAATGAAGACAATCGTCTGAAAGAGGTAAAAAAATGGCAAATCCATTATTTGTAACGTACGAGGCTCCAACGGAGCTATCTGAGAAGGCATATCTAGCCACCGAAACAGCTCGTGATGGTGGTAAGGTTCGCAAAGGTTCCAATGAAGTAACCAAATTGATCGAAAGAGGTCAGGCAAAACTGGTCGTAATGGCCCTTGATGTTGAACCTCCTGAGATTCTAGCGCATCTTCCAATGCTATGTGAGGAAAAACAGATTCCTTACACCTATGTCCCATCTAGGGATGAGCTTGGAAGGGCTGCAGGACTGAAGGTCACTACAGCAGCTGTTGCGATAACTGAGATTGGAAAGAAGAAGGGATCTCTGGAAGAGGTCGTTAAAGCTATCGAGGCAGCTAAGAAGTAAGATTCATGGACGGAATTCCAGCACAAGTAGTTGAAGTACTCGGACGAACCGGTATGAGAGGCGAAGCCTCATCCGTAAAGGTCAGAGTGTTAGCTGGAAACGATCGTGGCCGTATAATCCGAAGGAATGTAATTGGTCCAGTTACCGTAGGTGATCAGCTTCTATTGATTGATTCATCCAGAGAAGCGAAGGCACTGGATAGGAGATAGAGATGGTAGAGACCAAGAAGTGTTCATTCACTGGAAAACCTATTCCACCAGGAACAGGTATGATGTATGTCAAGAAGACTGGTCAGGTTCTTTATTTCATAAATTCTAAGGCCAAGAAGAATTATTTGAATTTGAACAGAGTACCAGCCCGTACAAAGTGGACTGATACAGCCCGTAAATCGAGAGAGAAATGAGTAGCGAAAGAACATACGTAATGCTCAAACCAGACGCGGTACGCAGAAATCTTGTAGGAAATATTCTATCGAGATTCGAATCTACTGGACTGAAAATGGAATCAATTAAACATCTGAATGTTTCTTCAGCACAATCTAGTGAACTTTACAAAGAACATGAGGGTAAACCATTCTACAAGGATCTTCTGAATTATATTCATTCTGGGCCTGTAGTAGCTACAGTTTGGTCTGGGCCATCAGCAGTTTCAATAGCTAGAAAATTGATTGGTGCAACTAATCCTGCAGAGGCAGCACCAGGTACGATTCGTGGTGATTTTGGACTTGTAATGGATGAAAATGTTGTTCATGGTTCAGATAGTGTTGCAAGTGCTGAACGAGAAATTCCTATATTCTTTCCAGAATCGTAGGACATAGTTTTATTCCCATTTCTAATGGGAAAACGTAATGCCAGATCCATCCGATATCCGAGTTGGAGTTCTAAGAATTGAAGGGACTAATTGTGAAGATGAATCAGCCCTAGCTTTCTCGTCATTAGGATGTCAAACAGAGAAAGTTCACCTTAAACAATTACTAGGTGAGGTCGAAAAATCTGAGTGCCGTAACATAATGGATTATGATGCCCTTTATTTCCCCGGAGGATTCAGTTCCGGAGACTATGTTCGTGCTGGAGCTATCTTCGCTTCACGTGTAAAATCAGGATTGAAATCTCAGGTCGATGAGTATATAAGTGAAGGTAGACCAATTCTTGGAATTTGCAATGGATTCCAGATTCTAGTTGAATTAGGGGCTCTTCCAGGTACTGATTCGGGTACCAGTGAGATTCCAGATGCAGTCCTACATACTAATGATTCAAGCCGTTTTGAGGCCCGTCATGTTCACCTTTCTGTTGAACCCAATTCTAAAAGTTTTTTCACTAAAAATTACACGCCAAATCAGGTTTTGTCGATACCTAACGCCCACGCAGAAGGGAAATTGATGATGGAGGAGTCAAAATTTGCAGAAATTCAGGATAGAAAACAGGTTGCTTTCCGCTATTGTGATCAAAATGGAGGCAGCAATCCAGGCTATCCTTGGAATCCCAATGGAGCAGCCTACGACATTGCCGGGATAACTAATCCCAAGGGCAATGTTCTGGGGATGATGCCACACCCTGAGCGAGTTTTTCATGGATGGCAGCATACGGATTGGACCTCCTCAGGTCGAAGTCCAGATGGTCCTGGAGATGGCCGTGCATTATTCGAAGGAGTCGTAGATTTTCTTTGTCAGTAGATGCTTTACAAGTAGCAATTAAGGCAGTAATCAAGGCTTCGGAGATAATTATTGACACTTTTGGCAATCCAAAAGGCATAGAGTATAAGTCTCGAGTTGACGTTGTAACAGCTACAGATAAGAAATGCGAAAAAGAAATAGTCAGTATACTTCGTTCTGAAACACCAGATTTTGGCATTATTGCAGAAGAAGGTACTAATTTTCCAGGTGAAAAGGTTTGGATTGTTGATCCTCTCGATGGGACTACCAATTTTTCTCATTCATACCCCTTTTGTGGCCCATCAATCGGTTTATGTTTAGGAGACGAGGTACTGGTAGGTGTTTTAGCAGATCCATTTAGAGATGAATTGTATTTTGCCACTAAAGGGAACGGAGCCTACCTCAATAATCTGCAAAATACGGGTACTCCTCAAAAATTATCGGTTACATCGGTTGATACTTTGCATAAAGCCCTTTTCTCGTCAGGTTTTCCTCATAATAAAGAATCTCAAATGTTCAAGAATATGTTGGAAAGATTCATACGTTTGGAATATGAATCCCATTCGATTCGAAAGACCGGTTCTGCAGCACTATCTTTAGCATATGTTGCTGCAGGCCGAATAGAAAGTTATGTTGCTTCAGGTCAGCATTCTTGGGATATGGCAGGAGGCATCCTTATTGTTGAAGAAGCCGGTGGAAAAATAACCGATTTTGAAGGGCAGCCATACACGATGCGTACTAGAGAATGGTTAGTCTCGAATGGAGCATTACATGATACGCTGGTGGATCTGCTGAAAATAGAGAGAGTGTAATTAATTTAGAACCGGCTCTTTGGGGTTTCATGACTGAACAATTGTTTATGAGAATGAATGATAATTTTCAGATACCCGTTGTTGGATTGGGCACTTGGAAGTCAGAACCAGGTGAGACGACTTACCAGGCAGTTCTCGATTCGATTGAAGCTGGATACAGGCATATTGACACGGCCAGGGCTTATGACAATGAATCAGATGTAGGCCGCGCAGTCAATGATGCAGGGATTTCACGAGACAAATTGTTCATAACTACGAAATTGTGGAATAAACATCAGGGTTATGATGAGGCCATTGAAGCCTGTGAAAAGAGCCTTGGTCGGCTTAATTGTGATTATATTGATCTTTATTTGATTCATTGGCCCCTTAAAGAAAAAAGAAATCATTCTTGGAAGGCCTTCATTGAACTCCGTGAAAGGGGTCTCTGTAGGTCGATAGGAGTTAGCAATTTTACTATTGATCATTTGACTGAATTAGAGGGCAAATTTGGTATTTTACCAGCTGTGAATCAGGTTGAATTTCATCCATATCATTACCAGAAGGAGTTATTGGATTATTGTAATTCTAAAAATATCATAGTTGAGGCTTACAGTCCTTTAGTTCATGCCCAAAGAATGGATGAGGAACGTTTGGTTTCTATTTCAGAGGAAATCGGCAAGACTCCTGCTCAGATATTAATCCGTTGGGCTATGCAGCGAGGAATGGTTGCCATTCCTAAATCAGTCAATAAAAGCCGAATTATCGAGAACTTTTCAGTTTTCGACTTCGAAATTTCAGATTCATTAATGAAAAAGCTTGATGATTTGGATGAAACTTTCGTTACTTGCTGGGATCCGCACAATCCACCATCTTACGCTCCAGTTTAGGCGATAAACGTCAAAAAATTTAAAATATAGGTGATTTTCTATCAAATAAGTGTATGCAATATGTATATTTATGCAAAATGCATACTTTTTAATAGGTGCCTTTTACTGACGATAATATGGCAAAAGACAGCTACACTTCTATAAGGGTGACCAAAGAAGTACGGAATGGCCTTCAGGATTACGTTGAAGAATGCTATTCAGACCTTTCAATCAATTCTATGCTCAAGGTTCATCTTGATAATCTGACTGAGGGACATGTTCGTTTCCCTAAATTTGGTATGTTCGAATGCCCACAAAGCCGGAAAGAGAAATTGAGAAAGGCTATCAAGGAAAATGCAGGTAAGAGTTCAGGAAGTTCGCTTTCACTTACTGGTTCACTGCCTTCAGATCCATACACGCGAACAGAATCAGACACAATGGGGCCTATGGAAGTTCCAGAATCGGCCTTGTGGGGAGCCAGTACTCAAAGAGCAGTCTTGAATTTCCCAGTTAGCGGTTTCAGAATGTCACGTTCGTTCATTAGAGCTTTGGGTTACATCAAGGCTGGAGCGGCCGAAGCGAATCTAGAATTGGGGGTTATAGACGAGAAAATGCGTGATGTTATCGTCAAAGCAGCTCTCCAAGTTGCCGATGGAGAATATGATGACCATTTCCCAGTCGATGTTTTCCAGACCGGTTCGGGAACTTCAACTAACATGAATGCGAATGAGGTAATAGCCAATATATGTTCAAAGTCATTGGATTCTAAGGTGCACCCTAATGATCATGTAAATCAGGGTCAGTCATCGAATGATGTTATACCATCAGCACTTCATCTTTCTGCACTTTTGGAGATTGAAGAAGAATTGTGCCCATCTCTTCTGAATTTACAAAAGGTTTTAGAGGAAAAAGCCGAGGAATTCATGCCTGTAGTGAAAACAGGTAGGACACATTTGATGGATGCAACACCTATCCGTCTTGGTCAGGAATTTCAGGGATTTGCGGGCTTAGTTGAGCGCTCACTAGACAGATTGCTTCTTGTTAAGGATGAGTTATCGCTCTTGGCATTGGGAGGTACGGCGGTTGGTACGGGGGTCAACACTCACATAAGATTCTCACAACTCGCTTGTCAGCACATTTCACGATTTGCAGGAGTGGATGTATATGAAACAGATAATCATTTTATGGCTCAATCTAGTCTTGATGGTGCTTTGACTGCTAGTGCAGTATTGAGAGGCCTAGCAGTTAGTTTGCAGAAGATAGCAAGTGACATTCGGTGGCTTGGTTCAGGTCCACGTGCCGGTTTGGCGGAGATTGCATTGCCAGCCGTACAGCCTGGATCTTCAATCATGCCAGGTAAGGTAAATCCCGTTATTCCTGAATCAGTTATTCAGGCAGCTTCACAAGTAATAGCATGCGATACAGCTTTGGTGCAAGGGGCACAAGGTGGATACTTTGAGCTCAACACGATGATGCCTTTTGCGGCACATAATCTTCTTCAGGCAATTTCCCTGCTAACTTCATCATCCAATGTGTTCTCCAGTAAGTGCATAGAAGGCTTGGAAGCAACGGAACGCGGTCCTGAACTCCTCATGTCAGGACTTATGCTGGCTACAACCCTTGCTCCAGTTATTGGTTATGAGAATGCAGCTAAGATAGCCAAGGAGGCCCACGCTTCAGGTCAGACAGTAATGGAAACAGCTCTCGAAAAGACAGATCTTTCTGAAGAAGAGCTGAAAGAGATTCTCAATCCTGAGAAGATGTTGCAGCCTCGATCCTAGATTCTTTCTTCTACTAAGGATTCAACTACGCTTGGATCTGCCAAAGTGGTTGTATCTCCGAGTTTGTCCACTTCTCCACATGCAATACTCCTTAGTATCCTACGCATAATCTTTCCAGATCTGGTCTTGGGTAGCCCCTCTGTGAATTGAATCTTTCCAGGAGAAGCATGTGGTCCAATGTCTGCCCTTACCTTGTTTGTTATCTCAGTTCTGGTATTCTCAGTCACTTCTTCACCAGTTCTCAGCGTTACAAAGGCATAGATTGCATTTCCTTTGATATCATGCGGATATCCTACCACAGCAGCCTCAGCTACTGAGGGATGCCCTCCAATTGCACCTTCGATTTCTGCAGTTCCTAGGTTATGCCCGGAAACGATGATAACATCATCAACCCTTCCAGTAATCCAGTAATATCCATCTTCATCTCTTTTGCACCCATCGCCAGAAAAATATTTTCCCGGAAATCTGGCAAAATACGTGTCATAGAAGCGTTGATGATCTCCATACACAGTCCTCATCATGCTAGGCCATGGTCTTTGCATTGCCAAATTGCCTTCAACATCATTTCCTTCGAGAATCTTACCGTCATCATCGACTATTTCGGGCACTATTCCAAAGAAAGGCAGAGTTGCCGATCCAGGTTTTGTTGGCGTCACTCCCGGTAGTGGTGATATCAAGATACCACCCGTTTCGGTCTGCCACCACGTATCTACTATGGGGCATCTCTGATTTCCTATAACATTGTGATACCATAGCCATTCAGGTTCCTTTATTGGTTCTCCGACGGTTCCCAGTAATCTTAAACTTTCAAGATTGTGTTGATTTGGCCATTTGTCACCTTCTTTCATCAAGGCCCTTAGAGCTGTTGGCGCAGTATAGAATATATTGACTTTATGTTTTTCAACTATTTCCCAGAATCTTCCAAAATCAGGGTAATTTGGCACTCCTTCGTACATCATAGTGATAGCACGATTTGCCATAGGTCCGTATATGATGTAAGAATGTCCTGTAATCCATCCAATATCGGCTGTGCACCAGTAAATATCGCCTGGCTGATAATCAAAGATGTAGTGATGAGTGGTAGAAGTATAGACCATATATCCTCCAGTCGTGTGCATCACCCCTTTTGGTTTTCCAGTAGAGCCACTTGTGTACAATATGAAAAGTGGATCCTCAGCTTCCATTTGTTCAGCAGGGCAGTTCTCATTAGCTGAATCCATAGCTTCATGCCACCATACATCTCTTTCAGTTTTCATATCAATAGAAGCCCCCGTTCTTTTCACAACTAGTATTTTTTCAATTGAAGGGGTTTTCTTCACAGCGACATCTGCATTGTCTTTCATTGGGATGTCTGTTTTTGTTCCTCTGACGCCTGTATCTTGCGTTATCAGTACCTTACATTCGGAGTCATTTATCCTTGCTTCTAGACTGTCAGGTGCGAAGGCACCAAAAACAACAGAATGAACGGCCCCTATTCTAGCACATGCTAGAACTGCGATTGCCAATTCAGGAATCATTTGCATGTAAATGCAAACTCTGTCACCCTTTTTCACACCAAGATTCTTAAGAGAATTTCCAGCTAATTGTACTTGTTCTAGAAGTTCATTATAGGTGTATTTTTTGCTCTCATTTGGGTCATTTCCTTCCCAAATTAATCCGATTTCTTCTCCATGTCCACTCTCAACATGCCTATCAACACAATTATAGCACGCATTCAGTTTTGCACCCTCAAACCACTTTATATACGCGTCGTCGAAATTCCAGTCCCAGATTTTGTCCCATTTTTTGAACCAAGAAATTCGCTCAGCTTGATCTTCCCAGAAACCTTCAGGATCATTTATTGAGCTTTCATAAATTTTTCTGTAATCTTCCATACTTGATACGTGGGCATTTTTGCTAAGTTTTGGATTTGGCATGTATTTCTTCATTTCCAACTGAAATATCAAGCCTAAGAAAAAGCTTACTAAAGCATAAATCACAAAATACCCCCTCCTTGGACCTTTGTGAATGTATGTCTTAGATGTGGGGCTGAGCCACCTCTGGTTTCTCAGATTTGCCACGATTGCGCACGCCAGACCATAGATCTAGCATCTATGTCAGATAATCTGAGGATGATTGCCTGTAAATCATGCTTTTCATTGAAAGTACCCGGCGATTGGCTAGAATTCAATGATTTAGATTCTACGGTGACACATTTCGCTAGAAATTCTATTGACTGGCATCAGGATTCCAAAGAGCAAAATGTGGAAATTATTCTGAATCAGTTAGATCCACACAGATTTCGTTTGAAGCTTGATTGTAGTGGCAGTTTTCACGAAGTTTCCCTTTCAAAGGCTTTGAATTCAGAGATTAATGTAAAATTTCAGGTTTGTCAGAATTGTTCAAGAAAAGCAGGGGGCTATTATGAGGCTGTTTTACAAGTTAGAACAAAGAGGAAGAAAGTCCTAGATCATGCAGTGGATTATGTCTATAATTCGATTGATTCAGCACCTTCTGAGATATTTATGACAGAGGAAGGGCCAGTTAGGGGAGGTTTTGACTTTCAGCTGTCATCATCCGAGAAAGGCCGTTCTATGGCTAGAGAATTGATGGTCAAATATGGAGGTCAAGTAACCGAGACAAACAAATTGGTTGGTCGAAAAGATGGCAGAGATCTCTTACGTCATACATTTGGTGTTAGACTACCAGACGTTATGGTAGGAGATTATCTGTTCTTGGAAGAGTCAGTTTGGAGCGTTACACGCATAGATAGGCGAAAAGCAAATCTCAAACGTTTGCTTCCTCCAGTTTCAAACAGAACTGTGGAGGTCGAGTCTCTTCGTAATTCTCCCCTTTTGGACGATCCATTAGATACACAAGTGGTCAGTCACCGCGAGCGCGAATATCTTTTGCTAGATCCTTTTACGTTTCAGACAGTTGAGGCTATTTCGCCAGAAGGGTGGTCTGATGGAAAGGTTCAGGCGCTAAGATATGGCAACGACACCTATTTCATTTGGGACTAAGCCTTGAATTCTTCTAAGGTTGCTTGACCCCGTTGTCTTTCTCCATCAATTTGTAGAGGATAAGTTTCAGTTATACAACCTAAACAGAGATCTTTTTCATCTTTTCCAATACATTTTACTAATCCAGGGATTGAAATGTATTCTACAGAATCAGCACCTATTTCTTTACAGATTTCTTTTGATGTTTTGTTTGGGGCGACAAATTCTTCTCTACTAGGCATATCTATCCCTAGGAAACAAGGGGAAATTATGGGAGGACAACCTACTCTAATGTGGACCTCCTTTGCTCCAGCTTTCCTTACTCTTGACACGATTTTCTTTGAGGTATTGCCTCTGACAATTGAGTCATCTACCAAAACCACTCGTTTCTCTTCCAGAATTTCCTTTATTGGATTCAATTTTTCACTTATTGTGGCTTTTCGTTGTTCATTTATAGGTTGTATAAACGATCGATGCAAGTACCGATTTTTTATCAATCCTTCACGGTATTGTATATTCGATGCTTCTGAGAATCCAAGAGCACAAGCTATACCGGAATCAGGAACAGGGACTACCACATCAGCTTCTATAGGCGATTCATTCCATAATTCTCTGCCGATGTTTTGGCGAACTGAATAAGTTAGAACTCCATCAATTTTTGCATCAGGTCTGGCAAAATACACGTATTCAAACATGCAAAATGCTTTGTCTTCAGATGTTGCTGCAATATGAGAAATAATCTCATCGTTTTTTAATCTAATAATTTCACCAGGTTTCACATCTCTAATTACGGTTCCTCCAATTATTTCAATAGCTGAGCTTTCCGATGCAACAACTCTACCATCTTCTATTTCTCCGATGCAAAGAGGCTTTATCCCTAGAGGATCTCTGAAAGCATATAGTTCATCGTTGTGAAGTACAACAATAGAATAGCTTCCGACCAGCTCCTCCATTGTTAGTTGAATTGATTTGATTATAGAATGATTCTTTGACAAGTTGTTTGCAATCATTCTCACTATTATCTCAGAGTCCGT
>CAZMPT010000022.1:12001-15016 GCA_964568285.1 uncultured archaeon
ACCAATCCCATTCCTTTCTGGGTCAGGTGCTCGTTATCGTAGATAGTTATTCCTGCAGATTCTTGCCCTCTGTGTTGTAGAGCTCTCAAACCCACTTGCATTAGATTTAGTATCGGTGATTTACTTGATATGCCAAGGACTCCACATGCCTCTCTAAGGGGCATTAGTGTGTCTTGGCCCAGTTGTATTCACGATTCCTCGTGTTCTCTCCAAAACCACAAGATGCACATCTTTTCTTACGCATGTGATACGCATGTCGTCCACATCTGCGACAAATAAGATGGGTTTGTTTCTGGCGTTTACCCTGTGCTGCAGTGCCTTTACCCATTTTTAATCATGAATTCCCGAAAAGCAGTGCTCGGACCGTATCCGGGGTGATGCTTTCACTTGACTGGGTTATAAAATAATTTGTTTAGCCCAGACCTATGGCTTTGTAATCAAAACCCGCTTCTTCAACTTGATTAGGTTTGAATGCCCTTCTGCCATCAATTATCACATTTCCAGACATTCTATTTTTTAGCATCCTAAGATCTAAATCAATGTATTCTTTCCATTCAGTCATAAGAATAATGCAGTCGGCTTTGTTCACAGCTTCCTCAATACTTTTAGCAGTTTCAATGTCAATTAATTCTTTGAAATTTTCCATACCTTCTGGATCATGGCCTATTACGGTAGCTCCATTGTCAATTAGTTCCTTTATTACAACTTCACTTCTTGACTCTCTGACATCGTCTGTGTCAGGTTTGAAGGTAAGTCCTAGAACTGCAATTCTTTTCCCCTTCAGAACACCCAATCTTTCTTTGGCCATCTCAACAACTATTTTAGGTTGAGATTCGTTCACATCTAATGCGGCTTCCAACATCTTTGATTCAACTTTACCAGTTTTTGCAGCGGCAGCCAGTGCTTTCACATCCTTTGGGAAGCAAGAACCTCCAAATCCTGCACCGGCTCTAAGAAACAGAGGAGATATTCGACTATCCATTCCCATTCCTTCTGCCACTTCTTCAAAGTCCATTCCCCATGCATTACACATATTGGCCATTTCATTCACAAAGGAGATTTTTGTGGCTAGGAAAGAATTCGAAGCATATTTTATGAATTCAGCTGTTCGAGGACTACATTCCAATTTTGGACATTTGTGTTTCTTGTAGAGTTCCAGCATGACTTTAAGCGATAATGGTTCTGCACTTCCCAAAACTATTCGGTCGGGTTCTTGTGCATCCTTGATTGCAGAACCTTCCCTAAGGAATTCAGGATTCATTCCAAAACCTAGTTGCTCCCTTTTCAAGCCACTTTTCTTCAATACTATAGGTAATACAACGTCTTCAGTTGTTAGTGGAACAACAGTTGACTTTACGATTACAGTGTGCTCCTCTTTTTTGTGCCTTAAAGCTCTTCCAATCGAGGAGGACGCTGATTTGATGTAGTCTAAATCAATACTTCCATCCTTTTTTGATGGAGTACCTACACATATGAACGTCACATCAGTTTCTATAATTCCATTTTCAATATTTGTGCTGCCTTCAAGATTTCCATTTGCAATTCCTTTTTTGATTAGTTTTTCTAGGCCAGGTTCAAATATGGGAGACTTCCCTTTATTCAATTCATTTATCTTCTCGTCTAGAATGTCTAGACAAATGACCTGATTTCCAGAATCTGCTAGTGTTGCTCCGGTGACCAGTCCAACGTATCCGGTCCCCATCACACTTATTTTCATATTTGGCCTTAGGAGACCTACATAAAAGACCCTCCTATAGTAGTGAAGTGGCAAGCAATCTAGTCGTAAAGAAACGCAGACCCATAAACAAAAAAGAAGCTAAAAAGATCAAGCAAGGGCTACTGGATTCTCACAATATGGAATTTCCAATAAAGGCAGGGAGTTATGAATTAGCAATGGGAGAGAATTTTGATGTTGTTATCCAGAATGGGCATATTTTTGCGCTGATTCTGGATGAAATCGTTCATCTTTCAGTTAGAGGCTTATTGTCTAACACACCGCAGACAGGGTGGGTACAGGTAGATATGGGCGCAGTCCCTTATGTTTGCAATGGAGCTAACGTGATGTCTGCAGGCATTAATGATGCAAGTCCAGAGATTGTAGCGGGTCAGTATGTTTGGATTCGTGAAGAATCTCAACATAAACCATTGGCCGTTGGTCTATCTCTTTCGAATAGTCAGGATATGTTGAATTCTGATAAAGGCAAAGCTATCAAAGCTCTTCATTACTTTGGAGACAAGGTCTGGGAGTATGGAGTGAAGGACTGAAGGTTAATATTTTAGTATAGGACCAAATTATAGAGAGACAATGAGGCGAGCCCTACTGTTCCTGTTTTTCGCAGTGTTACTACAGTCACAGGGAGGTTCAGCTAGCGGAGAGACTTTTGCAGAAGTTGATTTGTACATATTTGGTGATCCAGATGGTCAGTTGGAAATTGACTCCCCATCTACATCAAACATTGAGTCTGTGGTAATTGCCTCTAATGAGCAGGGTCAAGGTACTTTTCAGGAGTTAGGCAGATGGACTACAACTCCGCTCTACGCCCAATCAAATATTTCAGGAGATTGGATGGGAAAAGCCTGGGTGTCATCGAACAGAGATGCTATTGTAACATTCAGATATACGCTGATACAGGACGATGTCAATTTGGATTTGTTCGAATTTGAGGGAAGCGTTAGTTCTGGAGAAGTTGTCGCTTTAAGTGGTGAAAGTGACTTCTCATTAACTGAAATAGATGATTCACCTTTGACCTTGTTAATTGAAAGTAGTTGGACAGCCCAACCCGGTTCTACACCACCCACGCCTCCAGAGAATACCACAATTTATCTTGAATATGGTGCAGACTCTAGAGATACACTTGTAAGTATTCCAATTAGTCATGTCCAGATTTCTTCAGGTAGTCCTCCCAATCACAATTCAGGTCAATCTCAAGTGACAATCTACCTCAATGTCTTTGATGTATTTGGGGTCGATGATATGTTGTCAATGAATAAAGGAGATTACAATATGCGCATGGG
>CAZMPT010000023.1:0-5954 GCA_964568285.1 uncultured archaeon
CAGCCCGTACTGTCACACTCAAACTAAGGTGGCCAGATTTTTCTACAATTACTCGCCAAAGAACAGTTCCAGGTGAGATTAACAAGACTGAAGACATTTACAAAGTAGCAAAATCTCTTTTGTATGAAAATTGGAAGTCTAGACAACCAATTCGACTTATGGGAGTTTCAGTTAGTCGTCTAGGAGTTTCAGATCAACAGAAGCTACCATTAGAATTCGAATAAACTTTTCTGTTTGCTATCTGCTTTGGGAGTTATTCTTTTAGGTCCTTCATCATCGTCTTTATTGTGAATAATTGGATATTCAAGTGTGACTATTTCCCTTTCTTGTCTGTACTCCTTTGATTTTTCCATAATGTCACTTATTCTCTTATCTTTTTTATCAGTCCCCATCAGGATAGCTAATTCATTCTCATCTAGCTCCATTTTTCCAGCTATTCGAGCAGCCTTTTCATGGTCACTTTGACACATTATTGAGAGTACAGCCAATTGTTCCATCTTTGACTCTTTTATTGATTGGTGGGTTGCACTTCCGATTTTCTTGGCTAAAGAGTCTCTATATCCTCTTTGGAAACGGCTAGCTCCCATTTTCCTTATCCAAGATGGAAATTGCAATCTACGGCCACTGGTTGGGTGTGTTTTGGATAAAGCAACGCCACTGGACATCAATTCAGACGCATATCCCCATAATCCATAGTTCTGATTTTTTATAACTCGAGCTAGCAATAGATCTGCATAAGCAACTTTATCATATGCTCTTTCAATATCACTAGGATGTTTGTAAGCAATAGGTATGTTGTCACTTACCCAAGTTGCTACATCTCTAGGTTGTTCATTTAGGTCAAATATTGCAGTTCTTGGATCATCATAATTGTCACTGTTGAAGATAACATTCAAGGTGTCGAACATTTCTGTTTCACGATCTCGAGAACCTAGTTTCTCAATATCCTCTTCTGAAATTTTGTTATTTCCTTCTGAGAGGGATTGCAAGTCGTTGATTGCACCTCTCAGGTCGCCTTTAGCAGCGTCAGCCATTAATCTTATTGTATCCTGACTTATTTCTAAATCCTCATTATTACAAACTTTAGTCAGGACCGTAGAAACCGATGCAGCCGATGGTCTCTTAAATTTCATTGTCAATGCAAGTCTTTTGATTTTTGATCCGGTGCCTTTTGTTAGATTATAGAGATCATTGACGGTAATGACAACAGGTTGTTTTGTCTGTTCTAGCGTCTTTGCTATAGCTCTCTTTCCACCTCTATCACTATAATTCTTGGTTTTGTTCTTAGACTGTTTAGCCCTCTCATACAGATTATCAGCCTCATCAAGTAGAATCAGGTTTCTACTGGAGATACCATCACTACCAAAGGTTTGGAACAATCCAGCTCTTAGAGCGATTCCTTCAATCACGTTTCCAGATCTAGTATCCGAGGCATTTAGTTCGATAACTTCCCACCCCATATCATTTGCTAGTGCAAAGGCGGCTGACGTCTTTCCACAGCCCGGAGGTCCCGAAAGAATAACTCCTTTCTTGGTTGTTTTATTTCCCCATGAACTAGCCCAATTCTTTAGATCGTTTATAGTACTAGTATTTCCGATTAAATCTGATAGAGACTTGGGTCTATATTTTTCAGCCCAAGATTCCATTACTCACCCAGTTTCATAGTAAAATGTAGGCGTTGATATTTGAGAATGGATTTTGCATTTCTAGAAACCAACCAGAAACAGAAGAATATACAAATTCCACAAATAATCATTATAATTCCAAATGACGATTTGAATTCCTCACCACCTAACTTAAAGACAGACAAATTCCAGTCTCCGTTCCCCATGTAAATTAATATTCCAGATACAGATGTTGCCAAAAGTCCCGCTAGAATTAGTGAACGGCTTTCCGTTCTTCCATATAGTTGCAATATTGGAGATATTATGGTGAGGAAAAGTGCTATTCCAAATAAAGTGAAAAAGAGACTCATGAACTTTGTCTGATAATAATTTATTGATGATGTTGGAAAACCTCCTGACATCACGCTTTCGGCAATCATCGGTAAAGGTGCGTAAGCTGCGACTATACATCCCAAAAAGAAGAATCTTGCAATCAAAAGAAGAAATTGAGATCTGCGACTATCAATTTCCATTTTTTCCAATTTTTTGTATGTTCTTTTCAGGACCCACCTTGAGATTGCCATTGTACTTGAGGCTAGAGGAACAAAAACAGCAGTAACTAGAATCAGTCCACCTACTAGTTGCCCCATCAGGTCACCTCCTGAGTCTTTACCTAAAAGTGAGGACATGGAAAGAACCCTTTCAGTATTTGTATATACTAGAATTCCTTCTCCAATGTAAAGCAAAGCAAGCAGAAAGCCCGCGAAGAAGATTCTAGTTCCAAAACTACTGTAAATGTAGGCATCTGGCTGGTCACGAACGAACCTTACCACTGTATTGCCAAGGGAACGCTATTAATTAGCCTAACTCAAAACGCATTTGTTCGGGTTCTTTCTTGTCAGACAGTTTATCACCAAGTTTGACCCCTATTCCAGTTATTTTAGCGAGTTCACTTGGTTTTGCGTCTCTAATCGAGCTTTGACTTGTAAATCCTGAATTGAACAGTGCTCTGGCCCTTACTCTTCCTATTGATTCCAATTCTAGAAGTGGTAAAAGTTCTTTTCGAACTCCATTATTAACACGTATTTGTAATTCAGTTATCATTTTCGTTGATTCGGGAGACACTAGCTCGGAAATTTCACCCATAGCATAAAGAATCCATTCAGCAGTTTCCACCTTTGCTCTTATGTCACCAGGTGTTGTTGAATATCTCTTAAGAAGATCTTCTTCAGGTGTTTCTTCTATCCAGTCCATTAACAATAATGCTGTCTTTAGGTCCCACAAGTAAAACTCCAATTCAACATGCTCTACAGGAGGTGGAAGCATAAGATCCTCTCCCATTTGCATCAAATGCGTTAGATACGTTTCCATTTCGTTTTTTCTGACGTATAGTGAGTAGACATCAGGTGTCCTTGCGATAGTATGTAGAATACCAAGTGGATTTGCCTCAACCTCAGATTCCAATGAATTTCGAATAATTACGCCAGATAATGGATCGATATACAATTGAGACACTTTTCTACCAAATGCTGTGGGCCTTAGTTTTTCTTTAATCTGACTATTTGCAGGTACGAAATCCCCATCCTGTCTTCCTTCTATTTCTATGAGATTTTCTTTGTCCAAGAAATCAAGAACCTTGTTCAAGCGATGCTGTGTTCGCCAAAGTTCTCCTTGGGCACCGAACAAGGTCTTACCCAGAAATTCATGCAATCCTTCCTTGGTGTTTATTGTCCCTGAGGTTATCAATGATAGAAGATGTGTTCTTAATGCAGGTTCACTTCCAAGTCTTGAGTTTACTGGTTCAGTTTCACCTTCAAAGTAATTCTCCGTGTAATACTCTATCTGTTCTTTGTTTTTGGCAACAAGTATTCCTTCACCATCAACATCAAATCCAGGCCTTCCCGCCCTTCCTAACATTTGTTGCACTTCCAAGACGGGTAATGGCTGGTTCGACTGGAATGTAGATTCCCAGCGACTCAAATCCCTGATAATCACTCTTTTAGCAGGCAGGTTTACGCCAGCAGCCAGTGTTGGTGTAGCACAGAGAACCTTCAAACTTTTATCCCTAAAAGCAGCTTCGATAACTTGCCTATGTCGATTTGTTATACCTGCATGATGGTATGCAACACCTTTCTCGATTAATTTAGAAAGATTAGAGTCAACAGAGGTCACTTCGTCAGCACCTTGTTTTATCTTTCCAGACCACGTTTTCAGTTTTTCAGCCTCCTCAGAATTTAGTTTTCCTCCGATTATTCGGCCTAGATTTCTTGCTTGCGCCTCAGCAGCTTTTCTTGTTGCTACGAAAACTAGGCTTTGTTCAGGTAGATTATCAGTAGCAATTCCTTCAACACCAGTCAAAGCAATATCATCACTCTTACTGTCTTCCCATTCTATTTTCTTCTCTATTGCAATTCCTCTTCTCAGAGGTACGGGTCTAAAATCGCTTTTTACTAGAATTGCATCTAGCCAATTAGCTATTTCATCTGAATTCGATACCGTTGCTGAAAGTCCAATAATTTGTATTGTTGGATTTATTTCTCTAAACTTGGAAAGTGTAACTTCTAGAGTAGGCCCTCTTCCAGAATCATTGATTAGGTGTATCTCATCAGCTACCAGACAGCCAATCTCAGTTAACCATGAAGGATTATGTCTAATCAACGAATCTGCTCTTTCGGAGGTGGCAATTATTATATCATATTTCGACAGACCTCTAGCTTTGTCAAAGTCCCCTACTGAAACTCCAATTTTAGCTCCATTCAGTATATTTCGGCAAATATCTCTTAGCTCATTTACTTTTTCCCAAGCTAGTGCTCTAAGAGGGACTAGATAGATGCCTTTTTTTCCATCTCTAACTGCTTTCATAAGTCCTGCATAGGCCACTAGAGTTTTCCCTGCAGCAGTTGGCACAGACATCAGAACAGAATTTCCTTTTTCAACTATGCCAATTGCTTCTTTCTGAGGTGGATATAATTCTTTGATGTTAAGATATTCTAGCAGTTCGGGTAGCAACCTTACCAGCTCTCATCCTGATCAGATATTCCAAATTCAGGTTTACTCTGGAATGTCAGGTAGAGTGCAACTGCTCCTAAAAGTGTGGACAACAACAGTCCTCCTAAACCCACAATGGCTGCAGCGCAACCGATGAGGACCATATTGTAATTCTGTCTAAGCATTAGAAGAGCACCACCAACAAACGCAAGAATTGCACATACAAGTTCCCACATCATTCCAAATTTTAGGATTTGACGAACAAATGACTCATCAATTTCCTCATCTTCCTCTTCAATCTCAATTCCCATTTCAGTCATAACTTCGTTATATTTTATGGTTACACCCTGCACCCTTTCTTCATCACTCAAAATTCCGTTCATTGTTGTTGCAGTTCCTAGTAAGATAAATCCAGCAAAAAGTAGTGCTATAGCAGCTTGACTTGGTTTGCTCGTGGCAGGATACAGTGATATTGAACTGTCACCTTCTTCTTCGTCTCCCCAATCCAAAGATTCGTATTGAGTCTCTTCCCAACCATCTGAATCTTCATCCATCATATAGTCAATACTCGACCTATAATAATGGTTGCTCCTGCCTATTCAAGTCCTTTCAGTGTCCCACTTGTTTTGATGGTCTTTATTCCCATTTTCAAACCATCTCGGTTCATAATTTCTCTTGCCTCTTGCGCTAATTTATGATCAACTCTGACAATTCCTTTTTCAGAATCATATTTCACAACTTTTGTTTTTATTTTACCCTTTAGTTCCTTAAAACTATTATTAAAAAAGGTATTAATTTTATTACGGCTTACACCCGAAGAATGAGCAAACGAGATGTATCTCTTTCTTCCTCTAGTCTGTTTAACAACCATTATTCAAAAGCTTTATTCATATTTTTAATCACGTTTTCTAATTTCTCCACTCTTTCTCTCAATTCTGCAATCTCATTTATCAATTCTTCTTCATTTCCATTATTTCCCTTATTTTTGAGCTGTTCTATTAGCCAAGTATCCGTTTCTTCTTTCAGTTTGATGATTGATTCTATGTCTTCACCATCATTTTCTTTCTCGGTTATTTCCTCGACAGTTTCATTGTTTTCTTCTATTTCTTCAGTAACAGTTTCTTCTGTATTTTCCTCTTCTTGTCGGGATTTTTCTTGATTATAATCTTGTCCAGTCATTATGTTCCCATCACTATCGGATTTAATTTTTCCAGCTTCAGATAGGCTATCAAGTTCATTCTTGAAGTTCTCCATTTTCCCACCGGCTTCCTTGAAAGCCTGAAATAATTCTCCTGAGTCCATTTTGTACCCTTCAAGCTTAAGTATGTTAAGAATCAAACTGTCTACAATTTCCTTATCACT
>CAZMPT010000023.1:6054-10985 GCA_964568285.1 uncultured archaeon
GTGTCGACTCAATACGTTTAATCCCCCCTAAAACTGAAGTCTTGTGTCGCTTACTGATAAGATTACAGAGATTGAGGAAGAAATTGCCAATACCAAGTATAACAAAGCGACCCAGCATCATATTGGCAAGCTGAAGGCTAAACTTGCACAGTTAAGAGAAGAAGTAGTCATAAGTTCTTCAGGACCTAAAGGTAGTGGGTATGGTGTCCGTAAGGCAGGAGATGCCACAGTAGCATTAGTAGGACTACCAAGTGTAGGAAAATCCACTTTACTTAATTGTCTTACTGATGCTGAAAGTGAGACAGGATCCTATGCATTTACTACACTGGATGTCGTACCAGGTGTATTGAAATATAAGGATGCAAATATTCAAATTCTTGATTTACCAGGTTTGATAGAAGGTGCAGCTAGAGGTGCCGGCCGAGGTAAAGAAGTACTTTCCGTTATTCGTTCAGCAGATCTTATAGTTCATGTTGTGGATGCAGTTGAACCAATTCCTAAGGTCATACTCAAAGAATTATTTGATTCAGGTATTAGGTTGAATGGTAGACCACCAAATGGCAGTGTTTCTAAGACAGGCATAGGTGGTATAGAGGTAATTTCAACTATAGCACAAGAAGTAGAGGAGGAAGCAATAAAAACGGTGGTTAGAGAGTATGGTTTAGTTAATGCCCAAGTTGTTTTGAGAGAGAAAATAAGTTTAGATGATTTAGTCGATATCCTAGCAAAGACAAGAGTGTATGTCCCCTCTTTCAACGTTTTGACTAAGGTTGATATGGTTAACAAAGAGCAATTGAAAGAGGCTAGATATATTTGTAGAAATGAAAAGACGATTGAGATTTCAGCACCAACCAAAAAAGGCATAATCAAATTGAAGCGCCAAATTTACAATTCTTTAGATTTCATATCTGTATTTATGAAACCTCAAGGAGAAAAAGCTGACTTGGAAGAGCCAATGGTTGTTAGAAAAGGTACCACTATAGCTGAGATTTGTCAACGTTTGCATAGAGATTTCACCCGTAAGTTCCGTTATTCACAGGTTTGGGGGCCTTCTGCTAAGTTTCCAGGGCAAACTGTTGGCCTACATCATGAAGTAAAAGATAGGGATGTTGTAAGTATTATAACACACCGCTAAAATTATTTCTTAAGTCTTTTTATCAATTCGGCCTTATTTCCAGAGGTTGGCAATCCCTTCTTTTTCAATTCAGCTTTTAGCTCAGGCAATTTCATTGAGCCGTAATCTTCTTTTTTCTTAGCTGGCCTACCTCTCTTCTTTGGCTTGGGTTTTTCTTCCTTGCTTCCTTTTCTGAATAATCCGGCAATTCTGGATGCTCCACTTCCTATTCCGGACTTCACAGCTCCAGCACCTCGGCCTACGGCGGCCCCTGCACTACCAAAAGCAGCCTTTGTTTTCCTTCCACCGACTTTTATTCCGCCACCAATTCTACTTCCTATACTAGGTCCTTTATCTTCACTTTTAGCCTCAGGTTTTGCTTCAATCTTTTTCACTTCCTTAGTGACACTTTTCCCTTTAGGTTTCAAGTTTAATTGTGAAGTATTCTTGAATACGATTCTTGGTTTTTTCGAGTCTGCCTTTTTCTTTTCATTATATTCTTTCCTAGCAGGATCTGCAGTTACAGATTCTGGTAAATCATCACCAAACCGATCTGCATATCTTTCCTCAAGACTTTTACCTTTTGACTCCATCATATTATCCAGTCGTTTGTGTATGTCATCTAAGCCTCTAGGACTCTTCTTGGCCCATCCAGTTGATTGTGGTGTTGGTGCCGGATCTGTTGATACAACTATGTTGTCATCAGCTACAACTCCAACAGGAGCTACTTCCACTACAGGTTGAACTGCAGCAGGTGCAGCCTGAACTGCAGGCATTACGCCGGGATTCTGAACAGGTTCTATTCCAGGCTGAGCTACAGGTACAACTTGAGCAGCAGGCGCTCCGACCGGCTCTAGAACAGGAGGTCTTTTCTTTGCTTTCTTCTTTTTACCGCCGAACCAGCCCATATTTTTTACCAGTATTTTTTCAGTATGTCTATCAGTCTTTCAAAGAGGCTGAAAAGCGATGGTGAGCTCTTCGCCCTACCATTGGTTTGGGCTTTCCCCAACCTTATCTCAGACTCATTGCCTTCAGATGACATTTATATGCAGTTATAGTAATCAATTAAAAGTTTGTTTCACTAAAATTATTCCTGCCAACTCATTTGTTTTCGTAGAAATCTCTGTCGATTATAGGCTTTTATTATGTCTCCTTTCGTGATTATTCCAATCAGTTTCTTTGGGTCTGACTTGTCTACTACAGGCAAGTGACCTATGTCACGATATCCTAATGCATCCAAAGCTTGAGCTAGGTTCTGCTTGGGCGTTACAGTAATGAGATCAGTTACGCAATAATCTCCTACAGTCATATGTCTTTCATGCCTTAGTGCAGCAACATGGATGTCAGACCAGGTTATTATCCCATGAAGATCTTCTTTTTCATTGACTACAGGCAAACTCATGTGACCTGTATCTTCTATTATCTGAAGAGCAGCTTCAAGCGGCCTTTCAGGAGTTATAGTCATCACTTCTTCCGTCATTGCTTCTTCAACTTTTATCATTCGCATCAGGTCTTGTTCAGCTCCCAAATCTATGTTTATTCCACGACGTGCAAGTTTTGCAGTGTAACAGGAATGTTCCGAGGCCACAAAACAGGCTGCATCAGCTACCACGCAAGATAACATCAAGGGCAATATGATCTCATATGTCGCAGTCATTTCAAAAAGCAAAACTATTGCAGTTAGTGTGGCCCTAGTCGTTGAAGCCACAAATGCAGCCATTCCAACCAGTGCAAAAGCACCAGGATGTTCGACAATTCCCATATCATTCAAGACTAGCCCAAGTGCTGCACCCAAAGCTGCACCGATGAACAGGCTTGGAGTGAAGATACCTCCAGACCCCCCACTTCCTATTGAGATGGAAGTCGCAATTATCTTTAGAATCATTATGGATAACACGAAAATAAGTAGGCTAGAAACACCAGAGGCAACGTTCATATTCTCTGGAAAGCTATCACCCATAACTAGCCCACCTTCTCCGTTCGCATCCAAAGATATTAGATCAGATGTCACCCCAAATCCATTTCCTAGAACGTGTGGAAATGAAAGAGCAATTAATCCGACACACAAGCCACCTAGACAAGTCCTGAATGGAACAGGAACCACTTCCATTTTTTCAATGTTGGTTTCGACTAAATTTAGCAACCTTATGAATATTGCCGCAGCAAAACCAGTGATTAATCCCAGCACTATATAGAATGGATATTCTGATGGAGAGCCCAGACTGTACTTTGGAATACTATCAAACGCAGCAACGTCACCTGTCAGCCCTCTTCCTACAGTTGTTGCAATAACTGCAGCAACCACTATAGGGATGAATGATCTGGTTCTCAATTCAGCTAGAATAAGCTCTATCGCGAATAATACACCACCTAGTGGTGCATTGAAAGCCGCTGTTATCGCACTTGCCGCCCCACAGCCCACTAAGGTTCTGGTCTCGTCAACGGTTTTCCCAGTTCTTTGGCCTATCTCAGAGCCAACTGTCGAGGAAATCACAACCATAGGACCTACCCTCCCGAGTGACATCCCAGTTCCTATACAGGTCGCAGCGGCAAAGCATTTGGCAATTGCCTTTTTTGCACTCAGTCGGGCTTGTTTGAAGGTTACAGCCTCCATCACGAGTGGTACTCCTGCACCTTTTGCTTCTTTAGACCAGTACTCGATTATTAGTCCTGCAAGCAAACCACCAAGTGCAGGAATGAATATTATCTTCCATTCATCACCAGAACCTACCAATGAATTGTGTATGAAACTATCACCATAGAATATTCCTTGTATTCCCTTGCTCATTGATATGAATACCCAGGTTAGAACTGCTGCGCATGTTCCTGTCAATGCAGCCAGTAAATTCATCTGAAGCATTGGAGATTTGAATACCGCTTCAAGTCTCTCTAAAGCTTCAGATTCATTCATTCAGTTAGGACCTCTATGCCATCTTTGTTTATCATTACCGTATGTTCTGACTGAGCAACCATTCCCTTTCCTAATTCATCCAATATTGGATAGTAAGACACTACACCAGATCTCAACAACTTTTGCAAACTTTTGGTCGCGTTATTTTGGATTGAATGTACCCATCTTTCGGCAAAGGGTAATCCATGATATCTATTTTGAATCTCCGTCATTAATTCTGTTGCTTTTTCATCTCTTATTTTACGAATCTGTCTTAGATGATAAATATTGGAATTTCTCTTTCCACCCACACGTCCAGCACCGTCCGTCGCAAAAGGTTCTATGGCGATTACATCACCACTTTTCAATACTGCACCTCCTCTTTCTCTTATGCTTGGTATAGATACGCCGCTATGCAAGTTATATCTCTTTATTGCATGCCCAGTCAAGTTCGCAATTGGTCTGAATCCATAACCTTCAATGACATCTTGAACAGCGTATCCAATCATCCCAACATTTATTCCCGGTGCAGCAACTTCAATAGCGGCATTCAAAGCTTCACGAGATGCTTCAATCATTTTGGTATATTTTGTGGTTCCAATTTCAACGGTTAAGGCATTATCTCCAATGTATCCTTCAATATGAACGCCGACATCTAATTTCACTAAATCTCCATTTTGAAAGACTTCTTTGCACTTACTTGATGGCGTCCAGTGTGCGCCCACATTGTTGATGGCCAGATTAGTCGGAAAAGCCATATTTCCCCCATTATCAATTATGTATTGTTCAATTTTGTTTGTGACATCTAACATTGATGCTTTCTCACGTATGAGTGATCTACCGTAGTTTAATGCATCACGGGCTAGCTTTCCGGCTTCTTGCCACTTTTCTATTTCTTCAGAATTCAATTATTCCCTCTAGAATAGG
>CAZMPT010000023.1:11085-14933 GCA_964568285.1 uncultured archaeon
TTGAATTGCCGTTCTGGCCTGTTTGGTGGAAATCATTGTACATGCTCAGAAATAACAGTTTTAATGTTTTTGGATACTTATCTCTGCTCTATAGGTTTGAAAGTTCGGTCTATTGGGCCAACATATCTAGCTCTAGGTCTAATCAATCTATTATTCCCATATTGTTCAAGAACATGTGCACTCCATCCTGCAATACGAGACATTGCAAATAACGGAGTGAATAAATCAGTAGGAATATCAAGCCCATAGAGTAAAGGTGCAGAATAGAAGTCAACATTCGTTATTATTGGCTTTCTGGATTTAACCTGTTTTTCAATTTCTTCTGCGACCTCATACAATGTCATATCATCCTTCTCTTTCCATAACTGGTGGGCCATTTTCTTCAGGTGAGGTTTTCTTGCGTCATCAACCTTGTACACTCTATGACCAAAACCCATTATTTTCTTCTTTTCATCAAAGGCCTTTTCTATGTATTTGGAGGCATTTTTTGTTTTACCAACTTCTATAATCATATCCATTGCTTTTTCATTTGCACCGCCATGTAATGGCCCACTCAATGTACCAACTGCCGAAGTAATGGCCGAATGTAAATTGGCCAAAGTACCTGCAGTCACTCTTGCGGAAAAGGTTGAGGCGTTAAATCCATGATCTGCTAAGAGAATAAGATAAAGGTCCAAGGCTTGGATTTCAGTTTGGCCTGGCTCTTTATCAAGCAACATTCTAATGAAATCTTCAGCATGCCCTCTTTTTGGATCAGCTTCTATTAGTGGCAGACCTTCTCTCAGTCTATGAATCATTGCTACTGCGGTAGCAATCTGACCAACTAGGCGCAATGCTTTGGGTGGTAGTTCATTTAATGGCACATTCTTTT
Source organism: uncultured archaeon (assembly GCA_964568285.1). Lineage (GTDB taxonomy): Archaea > Thermoplasmatota > Poseidoniia > MGIII > CG-Epi1 > CG-Epi1. The sequence continues at coordinate 11,957 of CAZMPT010000023.1, forward strand.
CGTAATGTCCTAAAGCAGACACCACAGTTCTCAAGGTACTCATAGGTGAGGTTTTACCTGCTAATTCAGTTATTACTTTCTGAATTTCTTTAGGAAGAACCCTAGCCTCTCCTATTTTCGCGGTCATATCATCCAATCTTTTTCTGTTAGGCAATTCGATGTCATACAGCAAGCAGATTATTTCTTCAAAAGTTGTGTTAAATGCTAAATCATCTATATTGTATCCACAATATCTAAGAATACCCTTTTCACCATTAACCGAACTCAAGGTTGTGTCGGCTGCTACAATTCCTTCTAAACCTTTTACAGGTTCGGGAATCGAATCTTTGTTATCCTTTGGTAGTGACACGTAAAATCATTAGGGAGTGCAATATTTAGCATTTGCCGAATTTTACCCACTTTTGTACTCAGTTACACGAATTCCAAAATCACCCATTATCGACTTTCTCTTCATTATTTTTTCCATTTTCCTATTGAATGCGTCTTCTAGGTCTACGTCCATTGCAATTGCGTGTCCAATAATAAGTATCAATAAATCAGCTAATTCTTCTGCTTTTTCAGAATCAGATTTGCCTTTTGTAAAACATTCAGACAATTCACCCAACTCCTCAATAGTAAGTAAAATTCTGTAGGCCATGTCATGGCCCTTGTTTTCTTCATTTTGGAATTGATGTTTGTCATGGAATTTCTTTACGATAGCTAGCATCTCAGAGTAGGTCTGACTCATACGTCTCATTATACAGTGGACTTTGTTACCTTTTCTACTGCTCAGAAACTTTTTCGGCTACGGAGACACATGCCATGAAGTCCTCGAATGCTTCTCTCAAACTACCTATATTTGGAGCTTTTATTACAGCATTTACACTTTTCCCATCTATTTTTGTTTCTACCCATCCCTTGTTCTCAGGTTCGGTTGCGTTAATCACAGAATTAGCTATATTCTTCGATTCAAAATCAAGCCGTAATTCAATTTTATATTTCATTATATTTCGAATCGCTTTTTGACTTCCGCTACCATATTGAGCAGCTTTCTTCTTTCTTTTAGCAATGTCTTCAGGTAACCCCATCTTGACAGCAGCACTCCTGAGTGGTTCTTTTCCAACTTTTCCAATTCTTTCTTCTGGACTATAATTTTCTCCTGCACTTATGACCTGTTCTGATAAGAAGGGACAAGATAATGTTAAACCAAATTTTTCAGCTATTTTTTTCTCCCTTTCAGGTATTCTTTCAATCAATTCAGATACTTCTTTTCTGAGGTCATTTTTGCTTTCAGATTTTCTGAAACGTGCATACCCTCCAAAAAGTTCGTCGGCACCTTGTCCACACATCAATATAGGATAATTCGAATTCTTAGCCACTATCCAGAATGGAAGCATAAATTCGACTTCAATTGGTTTAAGATTAAGATTTTCTTGGAGTTCAAGAGCTTCATTTATCATGTCTTCTGGCTCAAGCACCATTTCTCTCAATTTTAGTCCAATCTGTTCCGCTGCAGTCTTAGCAGCTTTTAGATCATGTGAATCTTGAGTTCCTACAGAAATCAACTCTACATCGCAATATTTCTTTGCAACAAATGCCACTAGGCTAGAATCAATTCCACCAGAGAATGAGACTGTAACGTTTTCATTACAACTTTCCTTTACAGAGGAATCAATTGCTTCACAGAGATTTATTAAGCGTTGATTTTCCATCAGGAGTTAACTTATTTCAGTCATGAACTTTTCAAGCCGGTTTAGAGCTTTTTTAGCCTTTGCTTCACTTGTAATATCTGTTACAATTAATACACCAGATTGGAATAGAATAAAACTAGCTTGAGGGTCATTAAGCCGTATTACGAGTCCTTTGAAACGTGCGGGTTCGTATTCTGAACCAGGGATTGCAAGAGCTATTGCTTGTAAATCAAGTGTTCGCCCTAAATTTGTTTTGGCCACTATATTTTCCAGTTTGGTTGCCCTTTTCATATTGACTTTTGAATCAATACCCTTTACCATGTTCTTTAGGGATTCCATCACTTGGCGACCTTCGTTTAATGAATTGATACCGGTGACTTGAATTTTTCCATTACCAAATAATATTCCCGCAGCTCTTTTGTTACTTCCAGCATCTACTTCTACTATAACAGAGGGATTTCCTGAACCTGAATATCTAGCATTCGGCATTTCCGTGGCTAAGCGTACCAGCTCAAGCTCTTTACCTAGATGTGAGGCCGCGATAACATTCTCAACTTTAAGGTCTGCCACGGTAAGTTCAAAACGGGTAAGTTTAATAGATTACCCTTTCATGCAAACTCATCAAAAGGATACGGTTCAGCCTCTCTTTTACCTAATAATATCTGTACTTCTGGAACTGTCAGCAAAGGTATAGGCCAGGTGGGTCCATCTTCAATAGCTAGTCTTGGGCACGCCGTTATTACAGCTGCATCAATCCCCATTCCTAGTAGTTTCTCGTGTGATTGGTGAATGCTCCCAATCATCATTGTCTCGTTACCATTGGCTTTCAGAAGTTCAGCTATTTTGTCAGCTAGATCAATTCTCTTCTGCCCAATTTGGTTTGAAAATAAAACAGCCCATCTTTTAGCATCTTTTGCCTTAGATATGGCAGCATATCGTTGTTTCAGAAAAGGTTTGGCGTCCGCTTCCGTGACTTCTCCACTGTGTGGATCCAAACATGCTACTCTTTTCCCTGTTGAAAGTGCAACCGTAAGGGGATGAAACAATCCGGTGCCAAGGTATAGAAAACCTTCAACATCCAATTTTCTGGCTGCAGAAGAGTTACACCCAAGTAATTGTCCAGCAGCAGCTAGCCTAGGCCCTCCCGTAGTAACACTTGTATCAAATCCAGATTCACCTAATTTATTTCCAGCTTCATATATCATATGTAAGTGCTGTGCAGTCGTCACAATTCCAATTTTTACCGGCAATATTTCTCTTATTTTTTCTATCCCTTTTTCATTCAGTTTAAGTTTTCCTGTATGCCT
>CAZMPT010000024.1:0-5141 GCA_964568285.1 uncultured archaeon
TTGAGTGCATTACTTGGCAGTTCAGATAACAATTCTATGCGTTCTCTATCAAAGTCAATCTGTCCTTCAACGTTAACTTCCTTTCCCAATGCTTCAGATACAAGCGAAGACAAGTCTACTTCACCATTTTTCTCTTTCTCCCGAAACCAAATAGCGAAGCCAGAGATAAAACATATTTCATTTTCTATCCATTCGGCAATATTTCTTGCTTCCAGATCTCTGGTTATGATTCCGTCATCAGACCAATATTTTACTGCATGTTTAGGAAATTTAGTAGTCAATATATTTGCTAGAATTTCTTTCTCTCCGTCTCTAAGTCCAACTTTCTTAGATATACTATCAGATATCCAATTATACCTGCAACAGAGTGTTATTTCTTCTTCACCCTTCTTTTCAAAGAATAATTCAGACTCTGGGTTTGAAATTAAAGTGGCTACTTTCTCAATACTAAAACCGGATTTTTTGCTTGCGTCATTGATAGTTAACTCATTATTAATTAAAATCAGGAAAAGCTTCCCTAGTTCATCATTTCTCAGGGTACCACCCTGCTTCCGTTTGGCTTTCCCTCTAAGCAGTCATCCAAGTTTTCTAAGTTAGTTATCCAACATTCACTATGTTTTGCTATTTCAGCAGCACAGTCTAACTTTCCTACTAGCCCACCTGTAACATCTGTTCCATCACCTTTTCTATAATATTTTCTTATGGATTCTATAATGTCTGAGTTTACTAGAGGTATTACTTTCGCTTTCAGATCCTTGGGATCATCCTCCATAACACCAGGATAATCCATCACAAATATAGTGAGTTGTGGATTGTATATCCTTGCAAGTTCCATCATTATTACGTCCCCACTTAGTATGGTTACTCCCTGTGACAGGTCCTCTGTCACATCACCATAGGTTACTGGTATTTTGTTGGCTTTGAGGACTGAATTAAATTCATCTACTGGAAATTTTTTTATCTTGTCAGGACCTTTTGTCTTCATGGTTTCTGAGGGAATAATTGTTTTTGTTTGGACACCTACGTTTTCAAGTTTGGAACAAAGGAGTTGATTCAATTCATGGACCTGTTTTCTTGTCTCATCAATTGCTTCTTTCTGTTCAGAACTGTTATTCAATCCTTTGGAAAGTCCGTGTTTCTTAGCAATGGGGTGGCCATAAGACCCTGCTCCATGAACAATGATTATTCTTTTTGTTGAGTTTTTTAGTTTGTCAGCAATTTGGTTTATAGCGTCCATTTTTGCTTTAGGTACTTTACTAGTCTTTTGGGTTATCAGTGAACCTCCAAATTTTAGGACAATCAAATCTTCTTGCATATGTGCTCTGATGTTCTATAGGTAGCCTGTCAAAAAGATGCAGTACTCTGCTAAATAGCAAGACCTTTGCCAATATGTGCAGAATAATATTCGCCTAGCCCTGTTTGGTGCATTATGCTATAATATAACTCAGGGTCTGGCATTCACTATAGTTAGAATGCAGGCTAAAGCCTTGGGAGATTTTCGAGTTCTAGGTTTGGTGGTTGGTCTGCCAAATTTTGCTCTTGTTGCTGGTTCAACATTTTGGGGAATCATTGCAGATCGCTGGAAGAATAGGAGAGAAGTGGTGGTTCTTTGTTCTATCATTTCTGCCCTCCTGTACATTCCTCTTCCGTGGTTAGGACCTACTGGATTGATTGTGGTACGTACGATACAATCCTTCTTTTTGGGAGGTATGGTTCAGATTGCTACCTTATTCTCTGAACTAGATCCTAAAGCGAGAGCTGCTTTGATGGGACGGTTGGAAGCGGCCTTAGGATTTGGGTGGGGAGCGGGTGCTTTCATTGGTGGGTTTCTAGTTCTATCAGAAAACTACGGTTCGGCACATCCTACAGTCATACTCTCATTTTTGTTTACGGCATCACTAGGTATATTCGCAGTGGTAGGGTATATGGGAGCTACTGAGCGTCCGGTAGCGAGGAAGGATGAAGAACTAGATTTTGCACCCTATTTCTGGCAGTTGTCAAGGCTTTTTGCTACCACATTCCTCTTGTTTACAGGCTACATGTTCTTTCTTAGTTTCTCACCTATATATCTCACAGAAATAACAGGTTCAAGTTATGGGATGGGAGTAATAGTTCTTCTTAGTGGTGTTGTGCATGCTTTAGTTGCTCCATACGCTGGCAGATTAGTTGATAAGTATCCTCGTGAATTTGCAATTAGAATAGCGTGCATATTTGTTTTCATATCTATGACTATCTATTCAACAACTCAAAATGTATATCTCATAACTTTTGCTTTCGTAATTCCAATATACATGACCTTTTTTCTTGGTGCAAGATCTATAGTTGCAGACATTGTTCCTTATCAATCGAGAGCTAGATCAATGGGTTTATTGTCTTCTTTTAGCCTTCTGGGAAGCGGTTTTGGAAGTATTCTAGTTGGTGAATTATTATTGCATTTTGATTACCAAACTGCATTTGCGATTGGTGCTTTTCTAGCGCTTACAGCAGCAGTAATCGGTTGGAAGAAATTCTAATCGTGAGATTCTATTGAGATTCCCTTTCCTTTTAGATAATCCAAAACAAATTCATACAAGTTACTTTCCATTCCAATATTCTCAGGGCAAATTATGCCCTTTCCTCCTATCTTTTTTTCTAAGAACAATTTGGAAATGGCACAAGCCGTTAAGCCAGTAGTTCGAGACATGCTACTCCATCCATTTGTATATTCATCAAATACAATATAACTTATCTCTTCTCCATTCTTTTTTGTAGCTATAATTAGCATAAAAGTGAATTCTTCTTCGTCATCATCTAATTTCCATTGTTCGAATAATTCTTTGCATGTATTATCTATATTTCCATCTGAAAATCTGCCATCTTCAATCATTCTCTTCACAAGGTCGCTGTGTCCTGGATACCTTATTGTGTACTCAGTTAAGTTTGGGACATTAGCTAACACACCTTCCTCATCCAAAAGAGTTCTCAGACCATCAGTTAGAAAGGCCTCCAATTCTCCAATTCCTTCCACATCAATGGTTACTTTCTCTGATAATGCTGGTTTAATTTTCAGATTTCCATTTACTCTTATTCTTGCATCCCTAGTGTACTCCTCAATAACATCAATTGGGGAGAAAGGGGCTTTGTAATTCCACGGAGGGTTCTTTTCCTTTGGCAGTCCTCCTACCATCGTCTGTATTTCGTGTATCACATTCTTAGATACTAAGTTTCCAATTATGAGGTTGCTAAGGCCCGGTGCAACACCAGCATCAGGTATCACCACACAATCGTTCTCAAGAGCCATTTCAGAAAGTTCCATGACGTTCTCTGGCATGAAAGAAATGTCAACGCAGGAAACTTTGTTCTTGATTATCTTTTCAAGCATTTTAAACCCCATAAAACCGGGTAAACAATTAACAGCAAGATTGTTGTTTTTGATTATACTATCTACGTCATTCCCTCTTACATCTATGTTTACAGGCTTAATTTTTTGTTTCCGCCTTTTTATTTTCCCTAATCTCTCATCATTGTTATCTATAACCGTAACACTGTAATCATTGGAGAGTTCTTCAGCTATGAGAGACCCCACCATACCTGCACCAATAACTACCACATTCATAGCATATTCAAAGTGTCAGTTTACTTCTAGAAATTCTAACATCTTTTGGAGCAATAACAATCCACTTTTGGCTAACACCTACCAGATCTCCATCAACATCAGCTACAGCTCTCTCTAACTCAGCCAGTATTTTGTGAAGTGTTTCTTGGTCCGAGGTAAGAGGTGTAAAATCAATTAGAATCATGTTTCCATCATGCAATTCTGTGGTTATCTGATTCACTTGTTCAGCTTTGCTTAACATCATAGTATGAACAATCATTGATGCACTTTCACCATAATCTTCGGCCTTGTCTGCACTCCAGTTTCTAAGGTCGAAAAATTGTTCGTCAGGTATCCTTCGCATTTGTGGCGTGTTGTCAACCATATTATAGATAGTATAATTGTGGTTAATTAGGCTTCCGACGATTAATGTATGATATTAACATTATGATGGCTACGGTTGCTCCAAAACTAGGGTGTGGCAAAAATCCTGTCTTTGTTTCAACTTTTATTTTTATCAATTTGGTAAGATTGTTATTATCAGTTATTTCCTCACCATCTAAAACATAGGCTATTACCTCAAAATCATGATAGCCTGAAGATGCTATCCATTTAAATTCAAAATCCTGTTTTCCCTCAGGACCTATTTCGTATTCCCAACTATTTACAATTTCTGAATCAATAAGAAGATCTACGTGCCCTTTTGCGACATATCCGTTGTATATCACTGTTCGATATGTTTCATTGTAATTGGTAATAACAAAGTTCACGGTCTGGGTTTTTCCCTTTTCTTTTTTGCCACTTATTTCAAGTGTTTCTACAAATATGTCAGCCCAGCCTAGAACATCGACAACGCTGCTGTTTATTCCGGTATTGTTTTCTTCATCCCTTAGTTTATACTCTAGAATCATATTCCCAGTATATTCAATTGCAAAAAAAACGTTGAAATTTTCTCCTTGGTCCTCATACAATAATTCTGCTCTATTATTTCCTTCAAAATCATATACAGTTATTTTTAGAAATTCGATAGCAGCTTCGCCTTCTTCATCGTAGGCGTTAAGGTATAATTCAAAATCTTCACCATATCTTGGATTTGAGGGATTTGTGTTCAAAACACCCCACGGCTTGTAATCTGCATAGAAATCCTTTTCCAAATAGTCCTCGCCAACAGGATCTTGGATTACTCTGAGACTCATGATATGTGGCCCTCCAGTATCAATCAAAGCCGTTATTTCATCTTCATTTCCAGAAAGTGGTATACCATCTAGTTCCCATTCAAATTGTAAATCAAGTCCATTTGATGCTTTACCGTCGAAATTTATCCAGTCCCCTTCATTTATTATTTCAGTAAAAGCGAAATTTGCTTCAGGAGAATTATAGATGCTTATTTCTACAACAAAAACATCTGTCCAAAGCTTGGTTTCAGTGTGTTTTCCACTAACGCTTACAAAATATTCTCCAACGTTTATTGAAGAAAAGTTTGCCCATGAATTAGTCGTATTAAATTCATTTTCACCATTTATGTTCCATCTATAGATTTCAATCTCTCCCCATTCAGTGCTGCTAT
>CAZMPT010000024.1:5241-8748 GCA_964568285.1 uncultured archaeon
TTATTCCTTTAGATATGATTATTTCAGGATCAGGTGGTGAATTAGCCACAGTTACTGATTTGCTCGTTGAATTTTCCCCATCCTGATCGTCATATACTGTTAAAATTACAGTGTATGTCCCAGGTAGTGCAAAGCGATGTTCTGGATTTTGTTCTTCACTACTCTCTGAATCTCCAAAGTCCCAAACCCATTCTTCAACTTCACCATCATTATCATAAGATTCATCGGAAAAATGGAAAATAGTTCTTGTGTCTCCGCTTTCAGGTCCAAATGTAAAATCTACTATAGGTAGTCTGTTTATCACTTCAATCATATAATATACAGTTGTGATATCGTTGAGGTCATCAATGATTTTAATGGAAACATTGTAAAATCCTGAATTCCTGAATTCATGATCTACAGTTGCCTGATTTGAAGTAAAACCATCGTCAAAGTTCCAATAGAAGAATTCAACTTCACCATCAATATCATAGGATTCAGATGCATCAAAACTAATGACGTCTCCTAGAAGAATCACCATTTCTGATATGTTTACAACAGCTATTGGTGGCTTGTTGACAAATATGTTTAGGATGACTGAGTCACATAAATCCGTATTATCACAGACGGTTAGTTTCACATCATAGGATCCATTTTCTGTAAAAATGTGTACAGGGTTGTCAATGTATGCAAATTCTCCATCACCGAAATCCCAGGTATAACTAACAATGTTTCCATCTTCATCCCAAGATTCATTTCCGTAAAATTGTAATTCAAATCCCTCAGCTATTACAGCTTCGTCTGCATCAGCAACAGCATGTGGTTTAGACAAGAAGCTAATATCTACGATTATATTATCTCCATCAGTCTCAATATTCTCAATTTTCCACCCAGATTCAGTATCATTATAAGCAAGTGAATTAGGATATGTATCCTTTGTAAACGAACCAGAATTGTAAGTATCACCACTATCACCTCTGTTTGCATTGTTATCTAGGTCGTCTTCACCATCGGCTTCTTCTAGGTCTACTCCTTTGTGTTCTTCATCATTATTTACACTATTCGAATTCCATTTAGAATTTATGACCTCTTCATCTATATGCCAAATCAGTAAACCTTCACCAGGTAAGTGTAAATCATATTTCATTTGTTGTCGATTTTCTATAAGAAAGTACTCCTCCGACCCAGACCAATTTCCCGGTATCGGGAGCAAGTAAACATTACCTCCGTCCTCTATTGGTTCCATGACTAGATTGCTAATATCATCAGTTATCTGAATTGGATTAATCCAGCCTAACCAGTATCTGGACCACGCACTAAAATAAGCAGGAGTTTCACCGTTATCTGTCCAAGAACCAGATGCCATTACTCCCCATTGTCCAATTCCCTCTGAACTCCCGTCGGTATCATACAAATCAGGAAGGCCTAGCTCATGACCAAATTCATGAACCCAAACACCTAATGGGTTTCTTTCACCATTTGAGTTTTGATACTCGGGTGCCTGCGTTATTCTGCTTATTGTGTAACCATTATCATCCGTTTCAATATTTGCACTTGGCCAGTGAATAGACCAAATATCATCGTCATTTCCAGTTGATTCCTGTCCCGGTCCAGAGTGTATTACCATTACTGCATCATAGTCTCGATAATCAATGTCATCGTCAGCAATTTCAACGCTGTCTCTGACAAAGTTAAGATTTTCATCACCATAGTCCTCAGCATCACCATCTAGTGTGTAAGGTCCAAAAACATCTCCTTCGATATCTAGTACTCCTCTTGAAACTTCATCGTAGTATTCCCACATTGAGTCCGTTTCACCAAATGCTAAATCCTCAAAGTAATCCTGATCATGTCCACTCAGGTATTCTTGATCTTCAAATTCAGAAAGTATAAAAGCTACTTGGATAGTCCCTGTTGAAGGTGCAGCCTCACTGTTAGCAGACAATCCTATTCCCAAGAGTAATATTCCTAAGGCAAATAGAGGTATACGGGACGACATATTCAATTAATATTCAAAGGGATATTAAAGTTCAACCTGAAACAAAGGCTAAAGGATCCATGAGTATGCTGTCTCTTGCTTCATGAGATATTTTCACAGGTTTGTCTCCAAAGAAAACTTCAGTGTTGTTTCTCATAGACTGAAGAGTTGCTACACCCATTGCAAAGTTAACTGCAGCACCTGCCCTAAAACCAGCATATTCCTCTGGTATCGCATTTAGGTACGCTTTAACAGGTTCGATGTGCAGACTGGCATTATCTATCATTGCATCTAACATTTCCATACATTTTTCCTCATTCTCAAGCTTAAGTAAGTCTTCAGGTTGTAAATTGTGCTTTTCAAATAAGAAGCCAGGCCAGAATATCTTTTCGTTATCAAGAATATCTTCTCTGAAATCTCTAATGATATTGACTTTTTGTAAGAATAATCCAAAGTCTCTTTCATTCTCGCTGAGTATCTGGGCATTCTCCTTGCTTATTTCTTTTGAACGAGTTCTTATGAGCTCTGTCAGAAAACCGGATGGAGTGCCTGCAACATAATAGCAATATTCGTTCAGATCCTCGAATGAATAAACTTCCTGTTTCAAGAATTTTTGCATCCCAAAGTTCATTTCTTTTAACCAACGAACCATACATTCTTTGGTCCTTTCATCAAAGCTACTGTGTACAGTTAGTACTCTTTCCATGTTTTTTACCAAATCCCGATAGTTAGGGTTCCGAACCAACTCATCCGCAGATTCTGCAAGTTTTTTTGCTTTGATTTTGGCAGATTTGCTATCTGGACTTTCCAGAATTTCCATGAGTATATTCATTGAATTTATTCTTTCCTGAAGACTAATCTCTCTTTTTCCAATATCGTCTTCAAAAGTATCTAAAATTCTTGCCTCAAGATACCCTACCATTATAGGGGCAAGAATATTCTCCTCTACCAGAGGTATCGTAAGTGCAAAAGATCGTGATACGGATTGAAGAGCACCTTTACAATAGTCCAGACTGTCCTGAAACATCTCTCCAGTTTTGCTTTTGACGGTTCCGTACAGGGATGGCATCTTACCTCTTTTTCGGACTACATAAATTGACGAAGCGTATATAAAAGTAGGTTTTAGTTTTGCCTATGCTTCCATTACAAAGGATGCCTGTTGCGAGAGTCCAGAAAATCACATCATTACTTTTTGATCTAGATGGAACATTCATTACGGGAAGTAAACTAAGTTCAGAAGCTTTCTTTGCATTGGAAAGAATTAGAGAAAAGGGAATCAAAGCAGTAGCAGTTACTGGAAGACCTGCAGGTTGGTGTGATTTGATAGCCAGATGGTGGCCTGTGGACACAGTTGTTGGAGAGAATGGTGCATTCTCATATTCCAAGAAAGGTGATAAAATTCATAGAATGAGTTTTCATAATTTAGATGAACAGCCCAAATGTCGTGTTCGTCTTAATTCATTGTTTCAAGAACTTCTCTTAGAATTTCCAGATATCACGTTAGCTTCCGATCAACAATTTCGATTGTGGGATTTAGCTATTGACATTGC
>CAZMPT010000024.1:8848-14752 GCA_964568285.1 uncultured archaeon
ATGAAGAACCATCCGCTTTACATAACAGAAAATGATGGTTCTGAAGGTTTTATCGAGTTAGTCGAACATATCATTTCGACCAAGTAACTCCTTTCTGGTTCTGATAATTTCCGCTTCTTTCTGAGTATAGAGATTTAGCAGGCCCAGATAGCATTTCGAATACAACTTGAGAGAAAGTATCTCCAATAGTTAGGGTTACGTCTTCTTTTCCAGAATTAAATCCAAGAAGCGTAAGAGTCCCATCAAAACCAGAATCTATTTTCCCGAAACTGCAAGCTAAACCTTTTCGTGCCCAACTAGTCCTTAGCCATAATTGTGCACAAAGGTTAGCACCGCATGCAATTCTCTCCTTCGTAGAAACTGCAAATCGAGCTCCTGAGGGAATATTTAAGGCCCCTTCGTCTATTTTAGTATCATTAGGTATTTCTATTTCGGAAATGGTTAAATCATATCCGTTTGGAGTCAGATTATCAGGATTGAATGGTTCTATCTCCAATTCACCTAGGTCAATCGCAGAAAGTATGGCTTCATCAGAGAGGACTGTCATTTTCTTTCTCTTATTTCTTTGAGAAATTTCTCAGCCATATCTGCCCTTACTTTTCCAGATATTTTCAGCATTTCAGCTAGTTCATCAATCTCATTTTTCTGGGCGCCAGCCTGAACTGCTAGATTTCTTGCATGTAAGCCCATATGGCCACGCTGAATTCCTTCAGAAGCTAAGGCTCTGAGAGCTCCTAAATTCTGACATAAGCCTACTGAACAGATGACTTGTGAAAGTATGGCAGCACCACCAGGTATTTCTAAATCAAGAATCTTGACACACGCTTTTGCGGTAGGATGTGTAGCTGTTGCACCACCTACAAGACCTACAGCCATGGGTATCTCAATTGTACCCTTTAGGTCGCCTTTTTCGTTTTTTTCCCAATTTGTGAAAGAAGAATGTCCCTCTTTCCATTGACCATATGTGTGCGCTCCAGCCTCGATTGCTCTCCAATCATTACCTGTTGCTATCACAACGGGATCAATTCCGTTCATTATTCCTTTATTGTGAGTTGCAACTCTAAATGGGTCAGCACAAGCAAATGAAAAGGCTTCGATAATTCCATCAACTACTTCTTCTCCGCCTAGGAATTCTGCAGGCCATACAGCGCTTGCTCTGGTTTTGCGATAGACTGCTAAGTTGGATATTATTCGTAGGTAGACCCTACCTCCCGTTATCGTCTCTAATCTAGGGGCTACTGCCTCAGCCATTGTGTTGACTGCATTTGCTCCCATTGCGTCACGACAATCTACAAGAAGGTGAGTTATCACCATTGGTCCGGTGTCAGACTCTAGGACTCTTACTTCTATACCTTTACATCCTCCACCAAATTTCACTAGAATAGGATCCTGCTCATTAGCTAATTCCACAATTTCTTCACTTTTAGACAATATCTTTTCTTTTGCTTGGAATGGATCTTTCAGATTAACCAGTTGAATTTGCCCTATCATTATAGGGTCATCCGATTCAGCTTCAATTCCGCCAGTTTTGCGTGTTCCTTTAGCCATATGAGTGGCCGCTGCAACAACAGATGGCTCTTCTAGGGCCATAGGCACCATGTAATCCTTACCATTTATCATAAAATTAGCAGCAATACCTAGAGGTAATGGGAAAGTTCCAACTACATTTTCTATCATACGATTTGCAGTTTCTTTTCCTAAAGCTCCGTAATTGCTTATGGCTTCGGTCTCCTCATCAGATAAGTCCGCAAAATCTTTAACACGTTTCAATCTTTCAGAGGGTTTTTTCTTGTAAAAACCGGGAGCTTCAGAACTGGCCATGAATGGTTATTAGCCTATCGCTTAAAGGTTACTTGCCAGTTAGAGGTGAGTCTCCAATCATTCCACAGTGAGGGCACATAATTTCTTCGTCCTCGCTATCTCCACTAAATTCCTTTTGACACCCATTTCCACATATGAATACCACTTGTCTTGAAAATTCACTTCCAGATACTATACCAAAATCGCTTTGAGGTTCCGAATCCTCTATTGAATCGCTACTGGTTCCGCTTGCATCCACTGGCACTAGTAGTCCTTCCGCAGTTTCTTCAGTATCTTTTCCTCTTAGAATGTAAAACGCTGAAGAGCCAGCAATAGCTAGTAGTATGGCCGCTGCATAGTATAATTCGGTTGCAATTTCTTCTTCGTTGGAAACTTCATTAGTTATAATTTCAGCTTCTATGAATATTTCCATCATTTCCCCTTCCATGTTAGTGTTCTTGTACCCCATTCTATCAACAGAAGTAATTCTGTAATAGTGCAATCCAGCACTTAGATTAGATAGTTGATATTCTAAGATTGCTGCATCTATGTTATCAATTTCCATCCATGGACTACTAAAATTTTTCCGATTCTCAATTATGAAATTAGTCGCATCATCACTTTTTTTCCAAGTTAAGGTAACATTATTTCTGTCTTCTATAAAGTATTCAGGTTCTTCAACATATGATGGGGGCGTCACGTCTATAGTAGTAGACAAATCATAGGAGTGATAAGATATTGATAATGATGAATTAATGCCTGGCAGATAACCATCATCCCCATCTCCAAACAAAACTAGGCCGTTTTCGTAATCCACCCAGTATTGATTTGCTTTCATAGCGCTCAAATCATTGCCTGTGTATTCTTCTAGCGCCGTTTCATAAGTTCCATCTAGATTTTCATCTACAGTAATCTCCATGTTCCGTATTTTTCCAATCATCACCGGCTTTAGAGGCATAGATGGGAGATTAATACTGGTTAAATTTGAATTCCACGACAGTGTAAACTGTAGTGGATTATTGGGGTTCTCATTACCTGCTAGATCTACTGGATTAACGCGGAAGTAGTAGGTATATCCATCAACTAAGTTTAGGACTTCCAGTTCATCATCATTCCACTCGTCCAAAGTACTTTCATCTATGGTGTTCCAAACTAGAACATCTTCGGAGTCCTCCAATAATCTAGCAATTTCCAATTTGATTTGACTGAGGTTTTCACTCTTATATTGAAGGTATAGTGACAACTCTGTAGATCCTGTCAAAAATTCTATTGGATTTAATTTAATATTTGGGCTGACGCGGTCAAAGGTTATGGTCACATCACTTTGCTTTTTGTATTCTTGATTTCCTGCAAAATCAACAGTTCTTGATCGAATCTCATACTTACCATCAACTTCTGGAGAGAACCAATACTCTCCAGTAGATGTGAAAGAACCGAAGTCTCCCCATGAGTCATTACCTTCGACACGATATTCGATGAAATAACCTAGGATATCACTGGAATTATCTGGTTTCCATTTTAGTGTGACTCCATCCAGATTTGTAAATTCAAGATCTCCTTCAACTAACCACAGGGTAGATTTAGGTAGTTCTAAATCGATTCTCATTTCAGTATCATAGGTTCCTTTGATTTCCAGATTTCCCAGACTATCCTTAGAAATTGACATGAAACGATAGGTGAGGCCATGTTCTCCTGTGAAGTTTAATGAATGCTCTTCATTGTCCGTAAAATATCCTAGTAACGTCCAGTCCCCCAAAGTACTTCCGTTTTTGACTATGTAATATATGTAATATCCCTCTAAATCTTCATAATCTGATAGACTTTTCCATCTAATCTCAAATGTTGAGCTATTTCGGTAAAAACCTTCCTCTATAACTCTGGAAGTTGGTGCAGTCGTATCAAGGTAAAGTGGTATGTTCTGGGTTTCGGTTCTGTAATTCCATAAATTTGCTTGTGGAAATGTAACCTTAATCTCTTGATCAAACCACTGTGTGTTTGTAGGATTAGAGACAACACTTGCGATTACGTTCGTGCCCTGATTTAGATAATTAATGTAAACTTGGACTTCTTCATTCCAGTATTCAGCACCATGCCCACTACCACCATCAATATCTCCAAAAACGTAAACTCCATTAATGTAGTGATCTCCATAATTGTTAGTTGCTACACTAATTGTCATAAATCCCTCTTCATAGAGACTAATATTTGGAATATCTACCATGTGCCTGAAGTAGGCATAATTGTCCCCATCCCAGTAAGTATTGTAATTAATTCCATCTAGTCCAGTGTCTCCGAAAGGAGTCTTACCATCTTTCCAAGCCGTATCGTTAAAATTCAATGTTGTCCAGTTGGTATTATCGTATAATTCCTCTTCTCCAGTCGAATTTATCCATCTCCAGTCAACGTCACCAGTACTACCTCTTTCCACTAGATTTCTAGTTACGACATAATCATGTGTACTTTCAATGTCGAAAGAAAGATTGTAGAATCCATCATCATACGCATCAGGTATTGCAACAGTCACTACGACATTCTGGATTTGATTTGGTTCTAGTACAAAGTTGTTGGGTGCAAATTCAATATTCCAATTGGTAAACATAGACTCTGAAGGAAATAGAGTGACATTATCAGTCATATCTCCTGTATTCTTAACCTCAATAGGAATGTCTACAGTTCTAGTTCCATTGACAACTACTAGTTCATTCTCAGCAGTGGTTTCTAGCGAATAAGTCATAGCCAGTAATTCGAGAATTTTAGTATTGTTAGATGGATTGGAATCGCTACAGTTGCATGAAACATCAATTACTAGTTGGTTCCATCCTTCAAATTCCGGAGTCCATTGTAGCCAGAAATTACCATAATTATAAGCAGGTACCGTTTCATAAAAGACAGTTTTCAAAAGAGTACCATTTGTAGTGATATTAATACGAAAATCTTCTACGCTGCTGTTACCATCATTTCCACCACTTATTGCAACCATTACGGTGTCTCCCAGTATTATGCTCTCATTGGTTGCTTCGAAGACTTTGGCAGTTATCTGTAAATCAATCCATTGCCTATTGCTACTACCCCATCCTCCAACATAATCACGAGCATAGACAGCAAGTACATTTTCGCCTTGATTAAATAGAGAAGGAGTTATTGTTCCTGCGGCATCATCATTCCAATACTCCTGTGCTCGACTATCTCCACCTCTATCATCATAAATCATATTTCCATTTAAGTAAGGTGTGCAAAAATTTGCAACTGCTACATCAAGTTCAGCAGAGGTTACGATTCCGGAAACTTGGAATTTGTGTCTTATAAGTATAACATCATCATTATAGGGAGAACTGCCAGAAGTGTCCCAGTCTGTGTTTGGATCTACACCATCACTTGCTCTATCTCCGAATGGAGCAGCCCCAATAGCCCAAGTTGAATCGTTGAAGTTTGGTTGGGACCAATTTTCAGGTGAGTCAGCATAATCATCGAGAATTAGATATCTGTAATAGGTTGCATTATCTCTTCCACTCTGTACAACTGTAACGTCTTCTCCGGCGTTTCTAGAATATACCACCTGATCAATAAAAGGATCGCTTTCCCCTACAGCTCCTAGGCCAGTTAAAGTCATGGCAGCTACAGTTGCCATCAAAATCAATATGGCCTTGATTATGCCTTTCATGTTCTGTAAGACCTCCCCACTTCATTATTAAGGTTATGATTGCATAGTCGGAATCCATTTATTATCACCTCTTTAGTAACGAAATGAAAGCGTGTCCTCAGATGATGAAGATTCTGGCATAAGGGGTCGTATCGACCGTTTCTTTGATAGAAGGGCTAAGGAGCAACAAGAATTATTGCGCGGGGAAATTGGTGGAAAGAAAATATCGGATAGTTGGGAAGAAGCCAAGAAACGTATGGGAAGGAAATCGTCATCTCCTAAGAAAAAGACAAAGAAATCCTCTAAGAAATTGCATTCTGTTAAAGAGTCCAAAGCTAAGAAGAATGAGCCTGAAGAAGGGGTTGATGTTGCAATAAGTCCCATAGCACGAAGTTTTGTTCGAATTACTACAGACTATCCACCCATTACAATAGGAATCATGACAGCAATTACTCTGTTCATGT
>CAZMPT010000025.1:0-13577 GCA_964568285.1 uncultured archaeon
ATTCAAGCGGGTCGCCGTGTAGTTTCGCCAGGTGTTACAGAATTTGGTATATGGTTTACTGGTTCACAACAGGTTGATCTTGGTACGATATCAACTTTGGATATTTCTTTAATTGGTGGTTGCCAATTAAACCTCCAACCCTCATTCTCAATAGTTCCACAAGTAGAATTCGTGGCTCAAATTCCGGATGCACTTGTTGAAGAGAGTACATTGCGAGTGCGTCCAGCGGTGGCCGTATCATGGAGTCCTACCCAAGGATTTGTTGTTGAAGCTGCAACAGACCAAAGAACAGCACCATTGAATGACATAACTTGGTTAGATAATGGGGTATGGGTTGGAAGCGATAAAGGGTTCTGGATTAGGTGGGAATCACTTGGTACGATTTCTAAAGGGGGTCCATCTCTTGCTGACCTTGTTGCAGGGGCGCTGGATGTTGCTCTCGGATTTATTGAAGGAATTGATGCAGTTCAAGACTGGTTAGATACCCCATTACTAATTCCAAATGGTACAATTATTCAAGCATCAAAGCCAGGTGCTATTGCTGTCGCTTTACAAGTGATGGAACTCGGTGTTACCGTCAATCCAAAGTATGTCTTTGCAGATGTAAATTCGGTGATTTCAGCTTGGGTATCTGATCCCTTGGCTTGTATTTTGGATGCGGTATTTGGTCTTGTAGAATCTGAAGTTGAAGGTTCCTCCACACCGGGGATTTTACCGTTGTACACGAAGAATGAAGGGGAATTCAATTTCCAAATTTCTCTTGTTGATGCAACCCCTGGCCAAGGTCAAGCAACATTTGGGGTTGCATTTGAGTTTGATTCTCCTCCCGTAATTGAAATGGGTAACTTGAGGCTGCAGGTTTTCACCCAATCTACTTCAGAGATTTCTGATTGGACAGGACGTAATTTTGGTTCAGGCATTACTTTACACATTGCTGATTGGAGTACTGGAGGGAATATTGCACCAAACATATCTTTGGAGATTGCAGGTATTGGTGCTAAGTTGTATCGTGATGATGGTAAACCAATTCTTGACAAGTTTTTCACATTAAATACCATAGAAGTTGCTTTGGCAATGGATGCTAATATTTTCCATCTAACAGATACGAGTTATCCAAATATTGAGTTCGGAGGGCAACTAATTCTCGATGATTTCGGAATAGAGTTGGGTGGTGGAGATTCTGATGGCGGAAATGGGATGTCCAAAGGTCTACTTTCCGGCGGGGATGATGGAAAAGATGCTGTGAAACCGATATTCGATATTGCAGTTTCAAAGTATGATTCTAATCCAATCAATATTCAAATGCGTGGCGAAGTTGAATATTGGTTCCCTATTAACAAGGAATTCGGACCAGTTAGCATTGCTCAGATTGGAGTCAAATACTGGAAAGATAATAGCAAGGCAGGAACACCTCATGAACATCGATTATCTGTCATGGTTGATGGTAAAGCGGAGGTTGCCGGATTCCTCGCACAAGTTGATGACCTTGGTGTAAATTTCCCATTATTACGACCATTAGACTTTGATGATTGGCAATTCGAATTGAAAGGACTTGCTATTAGTTACGACAAAGGGTCATTGAAAATAGCAGGTGCGCTTAGGAAGCAAGAATCCTATGCTTACTTTGAGAATGGCCCCTCTAATGATTTGAATGCAATTGCATTCTTTAGGAACCCAACAGGTGGCCAACAGCAAGCTCCTTCTCCTGACCCTAATTCGGCCGTTCCAGTAAATTGGAATTGGGCCCTTCAATATGCTGAATATCAGGGTCTTTGCTCAATAATTACTCCTTCATTTGGTCTTTCAGCAGTTGGTGCATTCGCTAGAGTTCCTAAAGACGATGGAACAGGTTTTGTATCCTGTTTCATTATTGCTGCTCTTGATATGCCAATTGGTGGCCCCCCATTCTTCTTTATCACTGGATTGATGGGTGGTCTTGGACTCAATAGAGAGTTGATGTTACCTGATATCAATACAATAGATGAGAATTTATTCATCCAAGCATTGAGTGGTACACTAGCAAGCAATCCGATGGCTGCACTTGATAGAGTTAAGAGTGATTTCCCTGTAGAACACGGTGCTTTTTGGTTAGCTTTGGGTGTAAAATTCACATCATTCCAAGTTATTGAGACGAAGGCGGTAATATTCGCTCGATTCGCTGACGATTTCACGATTGGTCTCATTGGATTATCATCAATGGATTTACCAAGCCCTACTAAGCGCATTGCTCGTGTTGAACTTGGCATAATGGCTTACTACGATAGCGGCGAGAATGTCCTTTGGGTGCAGGCACAACTTACAGATAATTCGTATTTATTTGATACAAGTTGTAGATTGATGGGTGGTTTCGCCTTAGTAACATGGTTCAATACCGGGGATTTCGTACTTTCACTAGGTGGTTATCATCCAAGATTCCAAACCCCCTCCCATTATCCTGTTGTACCAAGGATTGGCTTCAGTTGGAAGCCAACGAGTGCATTAACAATCAAGGGCGGCGTTTACTTCACTCTTTGTTCATCCGCGGTAATGTTGGGTGGCGGACTTGAAGCGTCGTACAAGAAAGGAAAACTGTCAGCATCATTTGTCGCCGGCATGGATGTATTGGTGATATTTGATCCATTTTCCTATGACTTCAATGTCTATATTGGTATTACTGTGAAGTATGGTCGTTTAGGTGCAAGCTTAGGTGCAGACATACACATTTTAGGTCCGAAAATGCACGGTACCGCTACCGTTGAATTACTATTCGTAAAGTTCACCGTTAAATTCGGGAATTCTTCAAATAAACCACCGAAGATTCCTTTCAAGGCGTTTGTGAATAAGCATGTAAGACAAATTGATGATGAAAATGCATCAGTAAGCGGTTGGTTAGCTACTGAAGATTGGTTGACTACTACAGTAACTGATGGAATTATTCGAAGTGAAGAAGATGACGAGATGCCGGCAGGAACTGCAACAGATCCTTGGAAAGTTGGCCCTGAATTCTCACTTACAATGCTGACTAAATTCCCTAACTCACGCGTAATTACATCTGGCCTCTTACCAGCGACTGATGCGACAAATGGCGTCAATAAAGATGGACAAACAGTGTCATGTGACCCAATGGTATTGAATCCAACTGACATAACATCCATTGATCCATCTCTGGAGATATCTCTTGAGAAAGTTTCGCCAGGACAGTTAATTATAGCAGAAGAAGGCCTTTCAATTAATAGGAGAATGGGAGCATTCCCTGCCACGTTGTGGTCAAGTGCAGATCCAAAAAGTGGGGCACCTCCTAGGGAGTTCTTAGAAGGTAGCGCAATCAAGGCGAGTGCATTGTTTGAGGATGGTGGGGCACAAATTTCCTTTGAAGGTAACATTGAACCTTGTGAGATGAACATGCATCTACCATTTGATTCAGGGGTATCACCAGTTAACAATATGGTTAATTCATTAATATTTGAAAATAATAAACCATTGGATATTGAGAAGGACCTCTCTGCATTTGAAGCAATAATATCAAATCAATATGCTGAACAGAATCGAAAGATATTCTCAAAGGAAGTTGAGAAAATAGGTGGATTTAGAAATAAGACACTTGATGTCAAGCATACAGGGGGTTCAATCTGATGGTAAGAAGTAGAATCACAACACGCAGAATTAGGCGTTTGCGTTCCCCCCCGCGAACAATTTCAATCGGCGGAGATATTGGTGGAGATACACCGAACGAAACGGTTACCATTATCGGAGATATACCGATTGAGATTCTAGCCCCAACACACATTCCACGGCCAGTAATAATTAATTCAGTAAAAATGAGACCAGAAGGTCGAACCGAATTAGCCCCATCAATACGCACCACGGTTCTAACTTTGCTAGAAAACGACACGGCACCTCGAGTAAAACCTCTAAGGCGCTACGATACAAAATCAGTAACCGATGAGCGGCTATACATAGCTAATAGTAAAGGAGGGTTGAAACAACCAACAATTGATCAAAATCCCGTTTCAATTTCTGACCCTGCAAAACTTAGAGTCATGACAGAGAAAATGGCTTCAAAGGAGGGATTAATAATTTCTCCAGGACAAAATATTATTCTTGATTTGGATAGACAAAAAGGAGTTGAGACAGCAACATCGATTAGTATAGATGGTGATCAAGCTGTTAGGGTTTCATTTATCACCGCTGGCGGAAAACTCTCAAATGATATTGAATTACCACCGCATTCATTACCTGTTGAATTACCAATATCTGAAGATGTTTATTTCTTAGCAATTACGGGATTGGGTGGTCATCCTGATGTACTAAAACAAATTAATCCAGGCTCTGGAACCGTTACTCTAACTTGTTCTACAGATAATACAGCTGCTGCGGGTTTCCACCCTCGTAACCGACTAGTCAGGTGTTCTAACGGATATCTTTGTAGAGGTGGAGTGATAAATAGCAATGGGGAATATGATGATTCAAGCCCATGGATTACAGCATCAAAATTGTTTACAGGGGCAACACGAGCGACATTCCAAACATCTAGTAGTATAGATACAGTCATCATTATTTATCAAGATGGAGAGACCCCTAAGATTACATCAGAAGGGGTAGATGTTGTGGGTTCATCCCATATAATCAAAGGTAATAATTTGCTTGCATCTGCATGGCCAGTAAAGGCTACTGGGGATTCGGTACAATGCACAATCATGGTTGAGACTGAAACACCTAGTTCAATACACTCAGTTATGGCAATGAAAGGTAGCATGACGAGTTGGATTTCGACACTTCAACAGTGCGATTGGTCAACGGTAGTTGAAGAAGGAGCAATTTCCAATCATGGCCAATCTATTATTTCTATCAATGGGACTCCTCTGATTCCAAAAGAAGATATTATTGTTAAAACAAAGATTGATTCTAAAGTTAAGAGAGCACCATCACCTAGTGCTTATGATTTAGGCGAAATAGAAATTGGTGAGAATTATTCAAGAGACATATCTAAATTAGCGGTTGATTTAGATGAAAAAGATATCTTGACTTTTGAAAAGGTTTCAGGTCCTGAATATTTTACAGTAACGAAGAATGGAGTAATTGCTGGTACGCCCCCTGAAAATTCTCAAGGTGGATTTAAGTTACTAATACGAACTACTGATTTGGCAGGTGAGTTTGCTGATGCTGTGTTTAGTGGATATGTGATTGAAGGCTCTTCTAACACAGCACCGTTTTGGAAAGATGATAGTGGCAAGGGGGGCAAGAAGAAATGACTGAACCACAACCACCCCAGGTAGGAAAATACTGCCTGTTTGACAGAATAATGGGGCCATTACCATCAGGGACTTACAAATTCAACATCCATCAAGATTTGAATTTAGGAAATAATTCTGGTACTTCTTCAAAGCATGTTGAGGTGACTGGTCCCCGTTGGTCACTAGAACTAAGTGAAGTCCATTCTGTATATCCGCCTCAAAATGAACAAGACGCACCAACAGGTTGCTATATGCCCTTCATCACTCTTCAAAGGCGTACTTTGCCATGGGAGAGACTTGTGTTTATTGAAAATGAACAACCTAGTGATTATTATTCATGGGATCGGATGTCAAATGAACATCGAGATTATCCTTGGATGGCATTGCTATTACTAACTGAGGAAGAACTGACGAATAATGGCATACTAGGTTTGTTCAAGGGCGCAGATGGATTAAAATTAGTTAATGATAATGTTGCAGGAGAATCAGGTGTGTTCAAACATTGGTCATCCAATAAGAGACAAAATTTTGGTATCAATAATGACATAGAAGATATGCTTGTAGATGCAATAAAAGTGAAATCAAACACTTTGAAGAAGATTGCTCCAACTTTGGATGAATTACTCCTATTGGCGCATGCTCGTCAAGTTAATCCCCTTGATAAAGAGAATTGTGGTACTGATGAAGATGGTTGGTTTTCAATTGTAATGTCAAATCGGGTTTTGAAACCAAGTACAACTTATCATGCCTGTTTGGTTTCATTGGAAGGTCGATTATCAGAAAACATTCTTCCGAAAAATCCTGCAAATAATTCTACAGTACCCCGGCCAAAGGGGACCGTGAAAACTGAAAAACCGACCATGTCAAAAATTGGTAAAGCACAATCGGCTTTACAATTCTTACTCGCAGTACCCAAATTACCTTTTGTAAATAAATCTAAATCATCTAAGTCAGGTACAAATAAAGGCAAAACAACGAAATCACAGCGAGGCGGAGGTACTTCAATGCCGAATTTTACAAGATTAGTATTACTGAACCATTGGACATTCAAATCATCCGAAGTGGCCGGGGATTTCCAAACGAGAGTTGAATCACTCGGGGTCCGAGTTCGTTCAAGTACAAATCCAGAACATAATCAGGGTGATGTTATTCCAATTTCCGATGTTAAAGATGATGAAGATGTCATTGAACCATTATTACTTGGGAATGAATCAACTCCTGGTATGACAGCAAATAGTTTCCTAACCACTCAAATGCAGCATTCTGATGGAATTCCGGAAGACGTATTGTATCGTGGGCCTCTCACTGCTTTCCCTGAAAATCATGTACCAAAAGAAAAACCCTATCCTGATTCAGATGCTGCACTAGCGGTAGTGGAGGAACTTGGGATATGGGATATTTCTCACAGTTCAGCGTTTGAGTTAGGCCGATTGCTTGCACTCAGTGATGCTAGATTCACTAAAGCTATGAAGAGATGGGTTTCTATTGATATACAACAGGCAATGCGCGCAAAAAGAGAAGAACAAATAGAATCTAGATTGCTAAGAAAAGAAGATTTAGAGAACCATTTAACCTCGATAGTAGATTTAGATAATATTAGGTTAGTTAGAGATCCACAATTAGAGAGAGGAGGATTTGTTGCAGATGTAAATGCTGAAAATGTTTCAGAGCCAGAAGAATCTATTGACTCAAATCAATCATTGGGAGATTTTTATAATTCTCAAAATAATGGTGCAGGGGGTGGTAATTAATGGCTGAAGGAGATGGTAAACCAACGATTGTACTCAATCTCTTGGCCACCACTTTGAAGAATCTCTTCAAATCAAAACCAATTAAATCTGAACCAATGAGATGGCTGGCTCGTCTTCGAATATTGGAAGGGGTTCCGTTTCAATACTTAGTGCCTACAGAAGATTCATTACCATCTGAATCAATCAGGTTCTTTCATGTAGATAGAAATTGGATAGATACACTGGTAGATGGGGCATTGAGTGTATCCTTAACTACTACAGTAGAAAGAGAATGGCTAATTGATGACGAAGAGGGCAAAACACGGTATGATACAATAATGTCTGAACTTGATGATGCTGAATTACTACATAGGCCACGTTACAATGGTTTGTTCTTTGGGGCAGCAGAAGGGGATGAAAGTTCTCTGTCAAGTGGCGGCCAAATCACAGGAATGTTCCTGCGTTCTTCTTTGGTAAGAGATTTCCCCGGATTAGAGATTTCTGCATACCATTGTCCTGACTACAAGGATAATGATCCATGGGATCGAAAATATTCAATCCAAACATTACGGATGAATAAATTATCCGACACGGTGATTTTATTATTGTTCAATGGCTGTCCAACTCATGTTCGAATTCAAGAACCAAGTGAAGGAATTAGAATGGGGGTAGATGGTGAGTTTGGCGCTTTTGAATTGAAACTTAAACATGCAGAAGGCCACTTGATGGGTGGTAATTGGAAGATACCCGTTTACACTAGGACTGGGGGTGATGGTACAGTTGTAGATATTGGAGAAATGCATAAGGTGTTGTGGAATTATATCGGCGATGAACAACTTGATTCTGAATTTACAGACCAAGAGAGTGCTTTAGTTGCAACTCAAATGCTTCAGTATCCATACCAGCAAGATTTTGTTCCAATAGATGTAATGGGTGAACAGAATCATCCTCATAAAGATGCAATTTGGTGGGATGGTTCCAGTGGGGGTGATGCTAATTGAAGACAGGCAAGAAACCAAAGGAACCACGCGCTGAAAAGAAAACAGGTAAGGAGGATGAAGATGCAACTTACTCAAAAGCCCCTTCCGCATTTAATGACACTCAGGATAATGTGAGTGATGTAAAGAGTACAGAATCTAATGATTGGTCTAATTCAGAAAAAACTTCAACATACTCAGAGAAGACTAATCAAAATATAGGAAGCCATGATGGAATTATTGAGGATTACAAGGGCATAGGAGAGGCTTCTGTAACCCCTGAACAATTCTACCAACAAACATATGATTCTCAACTGAGAAGAGGTTTGAGAATTCTAGTTCCAGTTGATTTACAAGCATATGTGGTGGAATCTCAGTCTAAATCTGATTTTAAGCCTGCCACAAAATCATTAGTGGATCCAATAGGAAGGAAAGGGCAGGATGAACAGTCACCTGCAACCCCTTCAGCACAGCCAGTTGGGATTCATTTACACTGGTCAATGCCAGATGCACTTATGGTTGGGGAAGAAATTGAAGGTTTAGAACCAACACCTGAAGCAGGTCTAAGTGAAACACATGCTTTCCCCAATTTGCCAGATCGCTGGGTAGTTGTGAGACAATGGCGAACTTCTGGAAACAATACTTCTTGGGAATCAAAATCTTGGGTTATTGAATCTAATATCCGTACAGTTACCGAACTAGATGAATGGATATCTTCTGGCCCTAGTCAGTCGGAAATGACAGCTATTGATGACGGGGACCCAACTACTGAGGAAGATATTACTTGGACAGCAACTTATGATGGTGCGTCTCATAGATTTACTTTCCACGATATACCCGAAACAGGTATTACAGGTCCTCTGAATTATTTAGTAGCAGGTTGGTATTCAACACCTTCTCAAGACCCATTAAATTCTGATTCAACGACTACTAGAGGGGAATGGAAGCAAATTCTGGAATCATTAGGTTGGTCCGTTCCAGAGCAGGATATACTTGATGCAGTTGATGAAGAAGAAAAACAAATAGCCACAATTATCCAACAATATGGGCCAAATAATAAATCCTACGGGGGTAATTCTTGATGGCTAAAACGAATAAGTCAGAGAAGAAACCTGGAATATTTTCTAGGCTTACCGGCTCAGGTAAAACTGAGGTTAAATCTAGTGAAGTTCAAGAGCCAACCAGTCAATCAACTCAATCAAATTCACAGCAATCCCATATCAATGCTAAGTCTAATTCGGGGGGGGAAGGAGGGTCTAGGTCGGGTTTAGATGAAAAATATGGTCAATCCATCAGACCCGACCCTGATGCTGAGCCGATTGGAATCCACTGGCCTGTACAGAGTTTATTCTATGGCTCAACATTGTGTGTGGAGTGGAATGGTGGTGGAGGAGAATACTCTGTTGAACAAGATAATTTCAACATTGATGATATTGATGTAGCCGTAGGGCGTACTGAAGTAGAAGCATTGTCAGCCATCATATCTTCTGAAATGTATGAATCTAATCCAGCAAATCCTGCTCGTGCTCAATTAGAAGAATTGTTGACAGCGTTCGGTTTAGGTGTATACAATCAACTTCAACAACCGGATGGAGATTTAGCACTTGATCAAGCTGTCCACCGTCAAACCTTCATGTCAACCCCTGGCGGTTCATTCTCAGATTATAGGGTTACAGAAAAAGATGGTCCGTTAGAAGAAGTGGAAATCGCGGCCCCTAATTTCTATGAATCAAAAGATATTACGATTCTTATATCCAACACCCATCGCTCAACGAGACATTCAGAGGACGGTGTGTTTGACCAGAATGGTTTGCTAAGGTGTAGGGTATCAGGTAAACACTATTTCCAAGGATTGGGATTGGGTACTGAACCATTTGAATCAATTTTAAATCATGGAGGAATACCAAGTGAGATTGGTGATTTAAACATAGAAATGAATTGTTGGTCCCAATTTATTACAAAACCAGAATTAAGTGATGATACAAAGCATGTTATTATCAGTTTTGCTGCAGGAAGACATCATGGTTTTTCTAAAATTGTTAATGGAGAACAAAAGGATGATTTCCCTACATGGGCTGTTGGTTGGACTTGGGCATTTTTAGTTTATTTCTATCGTTCTCCGATTGCTGTTAATCTATGGAGCCAAGCGTGGGTTCCTTTGTTCGCAGATTACAAGGTTGAGATACACCCAGTGTCAGTATCTGATTGGTCATTGGGAGACGTTGAATTTGAAATAGAAAATTCGGTATTAGCTAATATTAGAAATGGAATAGGCACTTCAGCACCACATGAAATTTCAAATCGTGCATTATTATTTGGGAAATCAGGGGCCATTTTCTCTGAACAAATATCACGTTTAGTTTCAGAACTTGACGATGCTGCTCCCGAGGGATTTGCAGATCTTGCCGAACAGATGAAGGCACTTGATATTCTTACAGCTGTAATTCAGGATGAAGATTCACTTCTTCATCAAGGAGTAGATGGATTACTTGCCAGTGGTGTTCTAGATATGGTAGAGATAGAAATAATTGATGCATTTGGGCAAGTTGTAACCTTGCAAAAAGGGTCAACATCCAACCCACTAAATCCAAATGTTGCACTGAGTCTTGAAACAGATTTAGATGACCGCTATTGTCTCTTACATCCTAGGATGTCAGTTCCTTCGCGTCTGAACCTAACATTACTAGATGCCTTTGACGATGCAGAACGAGCTAGCGGTCAAACTTCACCAATCGCTGCGTTTCTACTACCAGATCATATTGAATGGGCTATGGAGGTGTTTGATTATAATGGAGATCCATGTGGTCAATTACGTGTAGCAGAGAGAGATTGGTTACTTGGTGGTTACCAAGCTGGGCGTTTGATGTGGGATTCTGCTCCAGGTACAGAGTCAGAACTTGGTTCTCCCGCGGAAATTGGCAATCCCCATGTTGATGGTATCTTAGGACAGTTAGTTAGAATCAGTTTAGATGACGAAATTGGATTGCAGGAACATCGTAGGGATCCCAGCGCTGAAATCACCGATACTCCTGAAGGAGTATTATCAGCATTTATGCGTGCGGTAGACACTTCATTACGTAGTGTAGACCCCTTAGGAAAAAATCCCGAAGACCTTCCTTCGTTATTTGCAGGCCGCCCAGTTGCTGTTGTTAGGGCTGAATTGGAGCTTGAGAATTATCAAGAGGATGTAAACCAGATAGAATCAAATCAACCAGTTGAAGTCAAACTTGGTGCAATGGAACGAACTATTGACGGGTTGCTTGGTTACTTCCTAAACGACGATTATTCAAAATTCCATGCAGTGTTACCATCCGATAGTGCAACTAATCGACACGATGGCAATGACCTTTTACATCCATATCTGAATTATGATCCCACTATTGATATGCGCCTAGGGGAAAAGATTCGTTTGACTCTAATAATGGATCCTCAATCAGCAGTTCATGTTACTTCTGGATTTCTTCCACAGAAAGAAATCACACTGATGCGCGAGCACAAGCATGACCAGTTGTCTAAGTTGGCTCCCACATTCAAGTTTGGGCCGATGCTTGTTGATCCAACGACAGTTCGAATGCCAATTCCAGATTTGATTCAACCAGTGCGTTGGTCATGGGTCTCTCGCCCATCTACATCAGAGTGGACGGAAGGGCCGATAGTTATGGAGGATGGTAAGCCACACTTCCCTGACGGGCGCGCGACAGCATGGAATGGTTGGATTAAATTAGATTTAGATGAATCTCAAGAGAATTAGGAAGTGAAGAAATGAGTGACGAAAGCAAAAATGAAACGGTATGGGGCGTTACAATTCTAGCATTGATGATGACTCTGTCAGCAAGCGTGATGATGTTCGGGGGTCAAGCTACTGAACTTCCCAATGAGGATAAAGTAAGTGCGGCTGCATTTCATCAAGACGGATATCAGATTCAATATTCTATGGATTTTTTCCGCGCTGGTGTGTGGGATAATGGGGATAAAATGGTTGTAAACGATGCAGTCACTTCAAGCGAAGGAGTCACGTATATTGTAGGTACTATGTATGGTGCAAATTGGTTATTTGATGGCATATCTGGTTCTACTGCGGATGTAGAAAAGGGATTCGTTGCTGCGTTAACCTCTGCTGGGGAATGGTCTTGGGTAAGAGTTGATACATCATCAAGTGGCACTTCAAGTTTGAATGCAGTTGATTTGACTAATAATGATAATTTGATTGTAGGTGGTACTTTCATCAGTGAAACAAGTTGGCTCAATACAACAGGTGGACATGATCTGCTCTATGGTATAGGTTCAGGTAATTCACCGTTTGCTTTCAATATGGGTGGGGATGGTGAAGTAACTTGGTTAGAATCATTAAGAGGCTCTGCTAATCGATTAAATAATGCAGATTTGAATGACATAGTTGTTAATGGAGATGCAGCTTATGCAACAGGGACCTCTCATGGAGTAATGTTTTGGCAAGATAGCAAACAAACGATTGGTGACTACTTCGGAGATGCTTATGTGGTAAAATTCTCAATTCATGATGGTTTGGTATCACATGCAGTGGATAGTTGTACAGAAAACGACGATGATAACGAGGATGGTAACGGATACTGTAATTCAGATGTACAGACAATTCCTCGTGAATCTGGGGATGCGATTACAGTTATCAAAGATGGTTCACTTCTTGTGGGGGTATCGTACGATAATGTAACTACATTTGGCACCAGTTCAACAGGTGAAATGAGTGAAGCCTCTGACCTTGTCGCACCTCATTCTGATATTGCAGTATGGAAATTGAGTAGCGGATTATTTTCTGTTGATTTTTCAACATTTCAAACAGACCAATCAGATATGGTAGTTGGTATAGAAGAATTAGAGGATGGGAAGTATTACTTGGCAACAAACGCGAATGGATTCCAGGGTAGATTATTGGAAATAGATGTAGATTTACAACTCACTCAGACTAACATAGCAACTGGTGGTAATTTAAAAATTCTTGACATTACTGTTGATTCAGGTAAACTTGAACTTGTAGGATTTGGTGCCGAGGATATTGATGGAAATAAATTCATATTCGAAGGGCAAGCATATAATCCAACCAACAATGCTTCAATGTTTGTAGCTGAATATTCAGATTCTGGTTTTGAGCACGGTCAAGCGATGGATTTACCGCCGACTCAAAGTGGAGAATTTTTATTCCCACCAACTACTACTAGTATTACATCACAGAATGGTTCAATTCGTGTTGTCACGGTATCATTGCCTGTTTGGGTTTATTCTCCAACTTCAGGACTACAGATATCATCACAGCCAAAACCAATAAGTTTTGGTGGGACTGATACAATGGTGCGTCCTAATGTTGGAATTGTCGGTCATTTTGAATGGGATACAGACCAAGATGGAATTCCAAACAGATTGGATAATTACAACGATAACATTGACCCCGACCATGACGGGCATGCTAACGATGTAGATAATTGCCCTAATGATTGGAACCCTCAACAAGATAATACCGATAATCAAGACGATGGTGGGGATGCTTGCGATGTTGACGATGACAATGATGGTGTACTTGACGAAGATGATAGTTGCCCATTAATTTCTGCTGGAGATTTAGATGAGAATGGAGATGGTTGCCCCGACGAAATTTTGGTGGGATGTATGGATATAAATGCTCA
>CAZMPT010000026.1:0-10895 GCA_964568285.1 uncultured archaeon
GCAATTTCATAATTGTATGCCAAAAAAAGTTTGTCTCCATCAATCACGAATTCCACATTTATTAACAATTCATATGAATCTGAATGTGGTCCGTCAAATAACAAAGGAGGTAATTTTACAGACTGCTTTGCGTTAAGAATCCCTGGATAATGTGTTTCAGTTTCTAGCATTTCGGTCCCATTCCAAACAGATATTTTCACTTTAAGATCATCGACCGGTTTAGTTCCTGTGTTGCTTAATTTTGATTGTACAAATAATGCCGAATACGAACTGTGATAAACAGTCTCTACTTCAATCTCAGTTCTAGGAATAACATAAGAATAGCAAACGAATACCATTAGTAAAGCTAGAATGGCAACACCAAACTTCACTATAATTCTTTTTTGCTGTGGCCCAATCATTATAATATTGTCGCCTCCAAGGATGCAATGAAGCTTGTGCCTGGCTCAGGTAGAATGTAATGCTTTTCATTTTCACCCAATTCTGTATCAATTCCATTCTTCTGAACTCCTAGCCAAGTAGGTAGAATATGATGTCCACCCACACTCTTGACTCTTAAATCCATCAGAACGGCTGAGGTCTTCAACTTCATAGGCCCTAGTTTAAGTTCCCCACCAATAGCAAAAGACAATTCTCCACCGTGTGCATTTTCTAGTTCAAACACAGGATAGAGTCCAAATAATTGGCTTGGTTTGATTTTCACATGTTTGACATCATTTGCGTAAACAACCATGTAATCAAGGTAGAATTCTGGAGTTGCGGGTGAATTTGTTGCCTGAAGATATGCTCTTTCAATACCTTGTGGAGAATCAATAACATAATTGATACCTTCCAATCTCATAGTGGTGTTGTCACCTACATTGATAACATCCATCAAAGTTCCCGAATGCCCGCCAGTATACCCCTCGTCTACTTTCAGAAGAACATCTATTTCTGGGGAACTGGTTGTAACAAATACATCAGGGAATCCTTGAAACACGAATGCCTTGTCCATATCAAATTCATAATTTGGGTTTATTCCCATGTGGAATGATTCAGGAACATCATGAACAATTGCTTGTGCAGCTTTCCATGAACCATAGTCTCGGTTTGCAGTCTTAACCCAAATATATTCCATTGGCCCGTCTGCATTGTAAATAATATCTATTTCTTTTCCAACTATTATGTCAGCCCTTAGATCCTTTGGAACTTCTGAAAAGTAGACCTCATTAATGGATGGCCGAGTTTGATTATGCGTTTTCATATAGGACCTACCTATCCCACTAGTTTGGTGGATGTCAAAGATAGCATCCAATTCACGCGTCTCACTTTTCCCAGTTTCGAAGTAAGCATCTATGTTGTTATTCTTTCCTACTTCATCTAAGAATAGCTCTATTCCAGTTTCATTTGCACCTCTATCCAGATCCAGATAAATCCAAGGTGTTTCTGGTGACCAATCTCCTAATTTCAAATCTATCTTATCAGGTTCTCCGAACTCCGTTTTGAGTTCTGCCATAGTTACAGTGCCTTCAAGATATAATCTAAGCGCGTCACCAGCATCGGTTTGTTTGAGAACAATACCATGTGTCCACTCCGTCTCAATACCAGAGATATTGCCTGAATCAATTGCAAGAATAATTTCTGAAGGTGCACTTGAGGAACTAAAATCAACATCAATATCATCTCCTAAACTCACATCCAGATTTATTTTTTCAGGAACATCAGGAACAGCCAACTCTAGTCTGTTTCCAGTAGTACTCTCTTCAATAAGTGCATAAACTGAGCCCAAGCCCTTGTTAGCTTCAACCGTTATATTTCCAACTAGAGGTGCATCCTCGTAGTCTTTATCGTCAAGGAATATAGATGCATTCATATCAAAGTTTTCTGGCAATTCATCAATTCTCAGTAGAACGCTTTTGTTAGCAAAATTATTCACATCTATCAGCAGTCTTTGCATAGGTGGCGAATCGTTGTTGAAATCATCTAGTAGAACATCAACCCTTGCCCCTTCATCTATAGGGTCCCAAACTTTGACTCCCAGTTCAGGAGAAATACCTCTAAGATATGCCTTCATGCTCATCCCACCTTTATCAGACATGTCAAGAGAAATGCCTTCAATCCATTTACTTTCAAGTTCCTCGTATTCACCTAATTCAATTTCGAGTACAATCTCATCAATAGGCATATTTGCAGTTATATTGAATTCAAGTAATTCCTCATTGACGTCCATATCAATGGCCATATTACTTGGAAGTCTAGGAATCATAGCTTCAATTATGTATGGATCCTCATCTTCCAGTTGTTCGACAACTAGGTAGATAGGCCCAACAGGTTGGTCTGTGGTCAGATTCATGCTGCCTTTCAAAGTCAGATTATCAACCGTTGCGTTCAAAAGCAAATCAGCATTTAATTCGAGGTCAAGCCCTTTAGGAATGTCCTCAATAAATATAGTGACTTTAGGTCCAATAATCCCATCTTCCTTGAATATTACGTAATCAGCAGTATCTCTGTAATTGAAATCATCCAGTTTCATATCAAGATTAATTTTGTCACCTCTAGATGTGTAATTTACATCAACTGATTGTGGTAACCCTCTCAGAAGCATTCGTGCACCTAAAACAGTACCACCATCAACGTCTTTTTGACTTGACCATAGTCCTTCTACCCATCTTGGTTGTTCATCTAGAAGTTCAATATTTCCTTTGTCTACCCATGCAGTAACAGATACCTCTTCCTCCATATTGTAAAGGAATCTAGCAACTGTTTCAAATGATTCAACATTAGTTATGAGATTCACAGATAGTCCAGCGACGGTATTAACCAACGCAGTACCAATATCAGATAGCGCTTCGATGAATCTTGCTACATCCTGAAGGTCGTTAACCTCTCTAACATCGGCATTCATTATTCCATTTGTATCAAGCAGTGGTACTGTAACAACTATTTCAGAAGGTAGAGACTCGATAAAAACATAGGCATCAAGGCCTAGATAATCCTCTTCATAATCAGTGTCATCTATGGCCCCCACTTTGAATTTCACAGGTTTCATATGATTAATCTTGAAATCAGCTAATTCACCACTTCCGTCATCATCTAATCTCAAAGATTGTAACCAAATTAGATTTCCCGCTAAACTGGCAGTTTCTTCAGGTAGTCCTTTTCCGTTTTGATATAGCATCACAGAACTCCCATCAAACTCTTCATGATCCCATATCCAAACTGTAGCGGTTTCATTTTCAGTAACATTAGTAATTGCAAAAGTAAAGTTGAACCAACTATCTGTGACTAGTCTAAGATTCCCTTCCGAATTTACAATTTCTGCCGAGCCAGGTAAATGTTCTAATTTTATCCGCGAGTAAATTCCACTCGCAAAACTGGTGAATGTTATATGGTCTATTACCACATTAGCATCTTCACCTCCAGCATATACTAGATTTCCATTATCTACATTCAAAGTTGTGTTGATTGGAACATTGCTAAGTGTTATATTGGCCCAATGCGAAGTCAGACCATTATCGTCTATTCCTTCAAAATAAACACGGAATGGTTTGTCCCGATTAGGATCCATTGACAGGGAGATATTAGTGACACCACTGCGAGAATAGAAGTCAATATCTCCAATGTCAGTTATCCTAGCGCTGAAACTGTAATCCTGATTCTTGAATGATATAGCCGATCTAGAATTAGGAGCATTAGAATCAAGATATGCAGATTCATTATATATTGCAAAGTAATCATCACCGCTTCCATCTTGCATTTCTAAGTACCTATCACTTGTTAAATATACAAATAAATGGTCAATATACGTAGGCTCGTTTTGTCTGTTGCGAATTCTAGCAGACACTTCTCCATCCCCTTCTCCAATAGTGGACTGTAGAACCGCTTTTGGAATGGATCTTAGTAAATCACCAACATAAACTATTCTTCCAGCCAAGCCTAGCAGGATGTCGCTTATGAATCCTCCCACGAAATTTGCATCCAAACCCTCATCATCATTATTGACAGGTATGTTGGATCCTCCAGTTTCATCTAATTTTAGATTTCCCTCTAGTATCAAATTCGCGGGCATGTTATGAATTTCTAGTCCCGTGAAGAGTTGATAGTCATGATCAGACCAAGTCGCTCCTCTTCCATCCTCAGTGTAATATTCATAATCTCCGTATATGATTGTTTCAATCGCTTCAGTCGCATGAAATTCTATTACGGTCCAGTTTCTATCTGCCGTAGTTTCATTCCTTACTTCTAACCAGAATGCCGCATTTTGCATGTTCAAATCATCTAGACACACTATGGCACCTCCTTCTCCGACGCTACATACTGGAACACCTGTGATTTCAGCTACAATATGTGATAGGAACGTATCCTCACCTTCATCAGGATTTATGTTGTATTCATAGTACTGGAATCCAAGGTTGAATTTTTTGTTAGTCTCGCTTGGTGAGGTTGTTTCAGCAGGATACGCAAAGACCTCTATGGCGTCTCTTTCAACGTTGTTCTGTATAGTTTCAGAAACTATCCTTACACTTATTTTCCTAGGTACTTTTCCACGGGGGTTTTCCAAATCAACTTTGATAAAGGTAATTTCTTCAAGTGCATCTCCAGGATTAGCTGTCGTTCCACTACTCCAGTTGTATTTCAAATAGCCAACAGTGACTTCCATGCTGTCTATTCCATTGTTAAATGGATCATCCGTTTTGTTGTTGGTATCTATGGTTATTTCATAAGGTGCATTGACGTAATCAACATCACCGGGGTTCAATCCAATACCTCCACCACCATCAGGCCCAATAGTGAATACAAATTCTTCTATTATTACAGTTAGATTGTAAGTGTCAGGTATCTCATTTGCAGGGAATTGTGTATTCACTCCCCAAATATAGGTCTGGTCACCAGCATCTTCATTTTCAGTTTCTTGATCATAAGTTATTCCTCTTACGATTGCGATATCTAGTGTCTGGTTGAGTTCCTGATCTCCAACTTCCTCAAATTCAAATGATATTCCTACATTTGCTTCAATTCCTACATCTCCGTCTAATGGATTAATGTCAGTATCATCGTTTAACAAATCGTTTACAACTGGGACTAGCCTTGCTCTGATTTCATTCGCCCCATCTTCATCCACATCTATAGGAATCCAAGCAGCATCACTTTCGTCTAGCCCACTCAGTAATGTCTCTATGAGAGCAAAAATAAATCCTTCTAAACCCAATGCTTCAAACCAAACAGAGATTAAGTTGGCTGATGCTCCCCACAGGGTCGTTACTAGTGAAGCTTCCTCAACACCCTCTTCACAAGTTTCATTCACTGGTGCACCTTCAAAGCATCCTCCCACATCTATTATCCCATTGCCATTTGCATCGTATGCCCAATATATGAGGTAAGTTTCAGTAAAGATAGACGCAACCGTTCCTAGAAAAGAATCTTGATAGAAATCCGTTTCACTCAACATGGTATTCATTATGTCTGCCCTGACAGGCTCTGGGTCGTACACAGATACAGGTTCCAATCCTCTGTTCGAATAATCGTAAGTTACTGTTTTGTGAGTAACACTTGCGTTAACATCTTCACTTTCATCTTTGGAGTTAAGGAGAATTTCTCTGTTTTCCAACATAGAGATATCCAACGCTCCACCTTCATGGATTGATCTCAAAAAGTTCAATTTCTCGAAAACAGTTTCGTTCACTTCGTCGTTTCTTTGATTAACACTTTGGAAAAAAGTGTCTAATTCTTGAGCAGTACCGTAATCGGCTTTTATTGTTGGAGAATCTGAGGATGTTGGAACAAGAACTACTTGGAGAATTAGAATCGTAACAACCGAAACAGTGACTACCCTTTTTCGGTTCAGCAATTTGAAAGCTGATTTCCCCATTATTAACATTGAGAAACTATCTCTATAAATAAGGTATCAGTTGCTTATAATAGATTGATTTTATATAGAGAATCAATCTCGATGTCAATATGAGTGAGGAGTCTTTGCAAGAGACCATCGCCGAAGAAGCTAGTTTTAAGGGTGAAACTGATGAGAGTGAACTTGAAGCTTTGGTGTCTAAGCTAAAGACAAATATTCTGATTATAGGAAGTGGAGGAGCTGGAAACAACACACTATCTAGGCTCTACAAGGAAGGCTTGAGCACAATTGAGCTTTTAGCAGTCAATACAGATGCTCAACATCTTCTTAATACATCTATACCCCATAGGTTATTGATTGGTAAGGTCTTAACTAAAGGACTTGGAGCAGGATCAGAACCAAATATTGGAGAAGGCGCCGCGGAAGAGGCTCGGATTGAACTTCTAGAGGCATGCCATGAAGCAGACATTGTATTTCTTACAGGAGGCCTTGGAGGAGGAACAGGCACAGGATCACTACCAGTTATTGGACAATTAGCTAAGGAAAGAGGAGCATTAACAATTGCAATTGTTACTCTGCCATTTACTAACGAAGGAGCAAAGAGAACAAACAATGCCCGAATAGGCCTTGAAAAGCTAAGAAAAGCGGCAGATACAGTAATAGTCATTCCAAATGATAAATTATTACAAGATGACATTTCTCAATTGCCACTAAATGCGGCATTTAGGAAAGCAGATGAAATTTTAGCTAATGCAATACGATGTATGACTGAGATAACATCACATGGAGGTTTAGTAAACATTGATTTCGCAGACATGCGTTCTATAATGGAAGGTGGAGGAGTTGCTATGATAGGTATGGGTGAAGGCCAAGGTCAACATCGTGCATCTGATGCAGTCACTGCAGCCTTGACTTCTCCACTTTTAGAACTGGACATAAGCGAGTCTAAAGGAGCACTGATTAATGTTTCGGGAGGAGACGATATGACCCTTCAAGAAGCCCACGAGGTAGTAAGAGAAGTACATAGTAAGATTAATAAAGATGCTCGAATCATTTGGGGAGCTTCGATAGATTCTACTCTCGAGCATCAAGTACGTGTGATGCTTGTAGTTACCGGTGTCAAATCTTCTCAGATATTGGGACCGCCGTCGGGAGTAGATGACGAAATGCAAAGCAGATACGGTATCGAATTCGTACAGTAGCAATGAGCTTTATCGACAAGGTATGGCAAACGCAACAAAGGCTTGAAGAACGTTTCAAGCGAATTGGTAGGGGTCAGTATGGACGAGTTCTACGTTTGGCCCGGAAGCCTACCTCTGATGAATTTGTGAAGAGTTCATGGGTTGTTGGAATAGGGATTGGTATTGTTGGAGCTATTGGTTTTATAGTGTATTTCGTCTGGCTTAAGGTACCGCCTATAATTTCAGATTTACTGGGGATTTAGATAAAATGGCAAGATTTCTAGAGGAAGAAGAACAAGAAAGCGAAGAGATGGTTGACGCACCATCATCTGATACGCAGATATACGTCATGAAGTCACAAATTGGTCATGAAAGAACAGCCAGTGAGAGGCTAGCTGATAGAATAAGACGTAGTGGAGCTCCAGTCTTTTCAATTCTTGCTCCATCAAAACTTCGTGGTTTCATATTTGTGGAGACCGATAGTCCCGAAGCACTTAGGGACAATCTTAAAGGATTGACACATGCTAGAGGAATGGTGATGAATCGTGGTAAAGGCTATGGCCGTTCAAAAGAACCAGATACTTTTGGTACAACATCATTGGAGGAACTGAAACCTCATCTTACACCACCGCCAGCAGTATCTGGAATTGAAGAGGGCAACATCGTAGAGGTTATTTCTGGTCCGTTTAAGGGTGAAAAAGCAAGAGTACAA
Organism: uncultured archaeon; assembly: GCA_964568285.1. Classification (GTDB taxonomy): domain Archaea; phylum Thermoplasmatota; class Poseidoniia; order MGIII; family CG-Epi1; genus CG-Epi1. The sequence continues at coordinate 7,721 of CAZMPT010000026.1, forward strand.
CGTATAGATCAATCCAAAGAGGAGGTCACCGTTGAATTGTTTGAGGCGATGGTTCCGATTCCAATTACAGTCCGTGGCGATCACGTTAGAGTGTTAGAGAAGGAGGTCAATTAATGGGTGAAACCGTAGAAGCACTGGTTGATGCAGGCAAAGCTTCTGCAGGACCGCCTTTGGGCCCATCCTTAGGCCCCTCTGGCGTCAATGTCAAACAAGTAATTGATGAGATAAATTCTAAAACTAAGGAAATGGAAGGAATGCGAGTTCCAGTTAAGGTAATGGTAGAGGATGACAAAAGTTTCACTATAGAAGTCGGAACTCCACCTGCATCATCCCTGATAAAACAAGTTTTGGGAATCGATAAAGGTTCAGGGGAAGCAGGAACCGTAGTTGCAGCAGATATGACGATTGATCAGGCAGTAAAAGTAGCCAAACAGAAGGGGCCAGGTTTGACTGGTGGAGATATCAAGGCAATGGCATCGGAAATTCTCGGTGTCGCCAAGTCTATGGGTCTTACTTGTGAAGGGAAGGATCCCAAAGAGATCCAAGCATCCATTAAATCAGGAGAGCTTGACGATAGATTTTGATGAGAATTGTTCTGGCTATTGGAGGTAATGCCCTCTTACAGTCAGGCGATGATGGAACTGTAGAATTACAATCTATTCGTGCCCGTGATTCCCTTTCAAACATTTTACCTCTATTGCTGAGCAGAGAAAAATTATTGCTTACACATGGGAATGGCCCCCAAGTCGGCAACGCTTTATTGAGGGCTGAAGCCGGAATTCCCGAGACTCCCCATAGACCATTAGATTACCTAGTTTCTGATACTCAAGGCGGAATAGGTTATCTTCTAGAGCGAACTCTTAGAAATTTAATAAAGAAAAATGAGGGAGAGCGTGAAGTCATGACCATGCTTTCTCAGGTAAGGGTCAATTCAAATGATTCTTCTTTTGAAAATCCGAGTAAACCGGTTGGGCCTTGGTTTGATTCTGGCGATAAGGAAAAACTGGAGTCCAAAGGATGGGTCTTAATAGAGACGGAGAAAGGTGTACGTCGTTTGGTTTCTTCGCCGATACCGAAAGAAGTTATTGAGTTGGAAATAGTACGCTCTCTTTTTGAAAATCGAATGTTATGTATAACAGCAGGTGGCGGTGGTACACCAGTTGTACAAGATTCTGGGGAGTGGAAAGGAGTTGAAGGAGTTATTGACAAGGATTTGGTTTCTAGCATCTTGGCGAATGAATTGAACGCTACCCATCTCGTAATAGCTACTGATGTTGAAAATGTATGGGTTGGAAGTAATCGTGAACCTTTGGGTAATGTAAATACAGAAACGTTACGTAAATATTATGAAAATGGAGATTTTCCCTCTGGATCTATGGGGCCCAAAGTTGAGGCTGCTCTCAATTTTGTTAAATCAGATAGTCAAACAGCAATAATCACCTCATTATCAAAAGTCATGCAAGCTTTGGAAGGGAACGCTGGTACTATTGTAACTTTCTAAAGGAAACTTATTTCGTCTTCGTTTATTTTTCGACCGCAGTAGGCACACTGTATTCTTAGATTCTCGGAATCAAGAAGCTTAAACTGCGTCGTAGCCCCTCTTTCATTGTTACTGATGCAATTATCGTTTGAGCAATTTACCGTCCCAGTTATCATTTCTGGGATTTCAACCTTTTTCTTGTCAGCGACTGCATAATTACGAATAATGTTAATTCTTGCTTTAGGAGAGAGAAGAGCTAGTTTTTCAATCTCGTCTTCACTAAGTTCTCTGTCTTCAACCTTAATTATGTCTTTTCGATTCTGTTTTTTACTAGGCACATTCATCAGTAAACTAATAGTGGTTCCACTTTCACTAAGATTGAGTACTTCAAGGATTTTTCTACCTCTACCTGAATTTATGTGATCTATCACAGTTCCATTGCGTATTGGTTGAACTCTGAGAAGATTCTCACTCATTTCTTTGCACCTATTAACTCTTCCAACAATGCCATCCTTACAGGTACTCCGTTGAATGCTTGCCTGAAGTAGGCAGCATGCTTTGTGTTATCTACATCAGGCGCTATTTCATCAACTCTTGGTAAAGGATGCAATATTCTCATTTTTGATTTTGCGTTTTGGAGCAAATCTGCATTTATTCTGTATGCACCTGCAACACTCTTGTAATCCTCTATGTCTGGGAATCTTTCTTTCTGTATTCTTGTTACGTAGAGCACATCCAATTTGCTTAGGATATCATATAGAGTGTCATGTGTAGACCATTTGTTTGTCAATTCATCGGTCACCTGTGTTGGCATCTTCAGACTTTCTGGAGATATGAAAAAGAATTTGGTTTTGAATCTATCAAGTGCTTGTGAAAGGGAATGTACGGTTCTTCCATATCTTAAATCTCCAAGCATTCCAACATTTAATCCCTCTAGTTTTCCCATTTCTTCATTTATTGTAAATAAATCTAGGAGCGTCTGTGTTGGGTGTTGACCAGCTCCGTCTCCACCATTTATTACAGGAACTTTAGATGCCTCAGAGGCCATTTTTGCGGAACCTTCTCGAGGATGTCTAAGAACTATTGCGTCTGCATATCCATCAACCATTCTGATAGCATCAGTCAAAGTTTCGCCTTTGAGATGTGATGTTGCAGACGGGTCTGCGAAACCGATACATGTTCCACCTAACCTTTGCATTGCACTTTCAAAGGACAATCTGGTCCTAGTAGATGGTTCAAAGAAGCATGTTGCGAGAATCTTCCCATCGAGAGCCTTTGATTTTTTCTTTCCCTCAGCTATAGATACTAATTGTTTTGCACGTTTGAGAATAGCCAAAATGCGCTTATTGTCCAAATCTTCGATGGACACTACGTGCTTCATGGTCCGCTAACGAGGGGGGTTTTTTAAATTGGTTAACGGTGTTTTAGATAGACCCACACCTCTTTAAACAAGATTTTTGTTGTTTCTTAAGTTCAGTTTAAGACATTGATAAATCATGAAAACTTTCGAGACTGTGGATGAAATTGTAGACCATTATTTTTCATCTAGTAGTCCACTTAAAAGTAAAATTTATGTGGTCTGTGGCTCTATTCTTGTTGTTTTTGCAATTATAGGTCTTTTACTTCCAGGTTGGCCTACGGTATCTTGGGCAGTACCTGCAGCATTTCTTTTTTCTTTATCAAATGAAAAATTAT
>CAZMPT010000026.1:10995-13559 GCA_964568285.1 uncultured archaeon
GTATCTTGGGCAGTACCTGCAGCATTTCTTTTTTCTTTATCAAATGAAAAATTATTTCGGTGGTCTTTGACTAATAAATATTTTGGACATAGTTTGTTTAAGTACTATGCAACAGGTAAGACTCTCCCTAATCATGTGAAGACTGTTATAGCTACTTTTATCATTCTGATGTCATCACTTTCGGCATACTTTGTGTGGCACGTCTCAACAAAAGGTCAGGGAGAATTGGTGGACCCTAGTTCATGGGACGGCAAAGATCCAGGCTTTGGAGCAGTCACAATTATTATGGTTGGACTAATTGGAGTTTGGTATGTCATGTTCAAAGTGAGCTCAAGATAAAGCTCTGTTAATGGTTTAAACCCTCAACGTATAGAATTGATAGTGGACGAAAGCAAACGTAAGCATAGGCATGGAGTGTACCGGCTTTACGCTCCAATTTATGATCGTCTTATGGCACCTTCATTTGCAGACGGCCATTCCAAGATGTACAAACCTTTAGACTTGGAAAAAGGCGATTATGTACTTGAAGTAGGAATTGGAACAGGGATATCGTTGAAACACTATCCAGATTTTGTCAAAGTTGAAGCTATTGATTACAGCGAACCTATGCTGGTAAAAGCTAGAAAGAAACTCGAGAAGGGAGAAATTAAAGCTGAAGTAAACATTCAACAGATGGACGCTCACAAATTGGAGTTTAAAGATAAGCAATTTGATCATTCCGTTGTTGCACATACGTTAGCCGTTGTCGCAGATCCAGACATTGTTCTGATGGAGATGAAAAGAGTTACAAAACCAGAAGGTATCATTGTAATTGTCAATCACTATAAGGAAAAGAAGGGGATAATTGGTGGAGCTTGGAATCCTTTCAGAAAACGCCTTGGTTTAGGGAAACACGTGAATTTCAAAGAATTGATTGAGGAATGTGGTTTAGAATTGATGGGTGAAGAGCGCGTAAATGGAGTAGGGACTCATTCCAAGATGTTAGTTTGTAAGGTTCCAAAATCAACTTAGGTTATGTTTAATCCAGTTCATAGTATCTCTTATGGAGTCCTTCAAATCCATTGGATTCCAGCCCAAAACACCTCTGGCTTTACTTGAATCGTAATTCGTTATTTTTCCCATGTATTCTTTCACCGTTTCAGGGCTTATACGTGGCGTATGTCCAAAAATGGCCCTCATTGCCTCAAATCGGGCAAACGCTCTAACCTTCCACATTGGGGCTATTTTTCTTGGAACATTTATTTCAGGGACAACCTCTTCAATGAGATCCATCAGTTCAAAACCATCAACACACTGTGTGCAAAGAATATGCCTTCCTTCAGCGTTTTCGTTCTCGTAGGCACGTATGTGCCCAAGCGCCACATCCCTTACGTCAACATACCCAAATGTTTGTGGAGGTAGAACTTTCAATTCGCCTTTTAGAATCTTGTCAAATAACATTGTACTAGGTGTATGTCTGTGAAAATAGGGACCTATAACTGCAGTAGGATTGATAACAACAACATTCATGTTGACAGCCTCAGCATAATCCCAAGCTCTTTTTTCGGCTTCAGTTTTAGCGTAGGAATAGGGATGTTTTGAATTATAATTCCAATCATTCTCAGTTAGCGCCCTTCCTTTTGGTCCACTTCTTCCAACAGCAGCAGTGCTAGATGTGAAAATAACTTTCTTCACGTTGGCATTTCTAGCCGCTTTCAAAGCATTAATTCCGCCTATTATAGAAGGGTTGATGATTTCCTCTTCAGGATTTTTTGCCCAGCTCTTGTATACTGCAGCTACTTGGAACAATCCTTCCATTCCCTGCATTGCATTTTCGATTGTTTCTGGTTTCATTAGGTCAAGTTCGACAAGTTCTACATTTAATGATGAGAGGTGTGAGATCAACTCAGGATTATCTTTGTCTCTGACCGAGGCGCGTACATTGTATCCTCTTTCTAATAGGGATTTCGTCAGAACAAAACCTACATGTCCATTTGCCCCTGTCACTAGAACGTTTTTCCCGTCCATTTAACGGAAAACTTTATCCCGATAGAATTTTAATTCTTCGATAGATTCAATGACGTCGTCTAGTGCACGATGTGTCTCTAATTTAGGAGGCATACCTTCCAAAATATCAGGATCCCATCTAAGTACCAATTCTTTTATTGAGGAGACATCTACAACCCTATAATGCAGACGGTTTTCGAGGGTTGTCATTTGTGCATCCAGGAATCTTCTATCAGTACCAATTGAATTTCCACATAGAGGAGGCCTGTATTTTTGATCAAGATGTTCATTCAGAAAATCTAGTGTTTGTATTTCAGCCTCTTCAATTGTAACCCTACTACTTTTTACTTTCTCTAAAAGGCCTGAGCGTTGATGCATTTCATGTACATAATCATTCATTCTACCTAATATGGTGTTGTTTGCATGTATCACTATTTCAGGACCTTCAGCAATCACATTCAGGTCAGAATCAGTTATCACTGTGGCAATTTCTATGATTCGATGTCTTTTTGGATTCAGTCCAGTCATCTCCAAATCCAACCATACCAATTCATGAGCCATATTCAAGGATTAGAGGC
>CAZMPT010000027.1:0-4293 GCA_964568285.1 uncultured archaeon
CTGTTGTCTCCGTTTCGTGTGTGTATTTTCGGGTGTACCCGAAAGGAGTGTAATCTGTTCCCCCTCCAACAAAGAATTTGGGGAAACATTCGACGTATTGAAGACGCAAGGAGTTTATTCCTGAACCAATCAGACCCAAGGTAAAAACCACCAATTGTCCTACTATTAGTATTAGCAATGCTGGAATAATGCTAATACCTGAAAATCCAATATCAAAAGCCATACCGTTGAAGGCATGTGCTAATCCATAATCTGCAACACCTAAGGCTGCAATTCGAACATAAGAAATTACTTGAACAAAGACGGAAGGAACTTCCACTAGAGCTACAATGCCTTCAGCTGAGATAGCCAATCCAAGGCCTACCAAAAAGGCAGCTAAACCTCCCCACAATTCAATTTCATCAGACAAGCCAAGTCGAGAACCTAATAGGGAATTTCCAAATAACCATGGAGGAATAAAGAGCAAACCACCCCAGAGGATCATAATCCATGAGAATTTTTCTTGAACTGCATGCTTGAGATCATGCATATTCAGTGCATTGTAGAAACCCATGGCCAAACCCAGTGTAACGTAAAACAAACCTATTGCTCCAGTTGCAAGTAACATAAATCCAACATCTTCTGAATCTGACTTATGAAGAACATAATCATGCCCTAGGAAAGCTAATTCAAATCCAAACGCTTCTGCAAAAAGAACCGTACCAAAGAAAAATGCCGAAAAACCAGCTGTTCGAATAATTTTTCCAAGCTGGAATAATTCATCACTGTGGCCATATCGTGTTACCAGAAAGTGACCTAATAAGAAATAACAAAAACCATATCCAAGATCTCCAATCATCAATCCAAAGAACAATGGATAACCAAAGAAAAGTAATAATGAAGGATCTAACTCACGGTGCTTGGGTATTCCATAAAGTTTGGTGAAAAACTCAAACGGTCGAACTACAGGCGGATTATCCAATTTAACAGGAGGATCCTCATCAGAAGATTCAAACTGAATATCAATATTTACTCCATCTAACGAACTGTTAAGCCCTGCACACTCTTTGTCTGGAACCCAGCCCTCCAAAACAAAAGCATTCTTGCTCAAAGCAAGTTTGAGTGGTAAACTAGATTTTTCTGATTGTGCAGCAAAATGTTCCTCTGCTACAACCAACCACTGACTATGCCGCTTGTTCAAAGCTTCCAGATCATGACCTAATGCATCAATCTCTCCCTCAAGGTTCTGTATTTGTGATTCAAGGGAACTAATCTCCTGTGTTATTGAACCCTCACCAGTTGGGGGATCTAAGCTCTTGAATCCTGATTTTATGAGACTCTGCTCTACTTCATCTCCATGCTCGGATGGAACAAATACAGCAACCATATCTCCTTCACGTACCATCTCGCCATTATCAACTGCAAATTCAGTCTTACTTGGCAATAACCCAGTAAATACCCTCAAACTAGCAAATCCCGAAAATGATTCTAAGTTTATGTTCAAAGGTTCAAATTGACCAAGAGATTCCAAACGGCTTCCTGAATCCTTCAACTTTTGTGTTGAATCTCTGTGACGCTCATATGTCTGTAGAATGTTGTTTTCTAAATCGTCCAATTCCGAAAAAACTTCTTCCTCAATTTTTTTAGCATCTTTGATACCTGCTGGAGATCCTGCATCGACATCAAGAATCTTGATAAGTGATCTTATCCTTACAAGGTACTCAGAAACCTTAGCCCCATAATCAAGAGTAATACCTGAAGTGAATCCCTCATCATCCCCTGTATAATCCTCAATATGTACTAGCCTCTTTTGTGATAGTATATGCGAAACCTCAGCTAAATCACTATTCAGACCGCAAATGACAACCTTAGTCATTGGTTCAGGCTTAAGCATCAACTGACTCCAAAAACGTCTTGACGAAACTATCTGCTGCCTTCCCGCTCTTCTTTTCAGATTGAGATTGCATTTTCTTGATATCTACCATTCCTTCGCTCAAAACCTTTTCTTTTTCCTTAGAAATGTCTTTCTTGGCCTTCTCAATATCTTTAGAGGATTTAGTTTCAGCTTTTTGTCTCGCATCAGATACAATGGAATGACTCTCAGATTCAGCTTTGCGAAGAGCGCTACTTCGCTCCTTTTCAGCCTCTTCCAATGAATTTTCAGAGGTTTGTTCCGCCTGCTTAATCTTTACCAATAGTTCGTTGCGTGACATGTCTAAAATAACGACTTTTTCCCAGTCCAAAACCCCTATAAAAAAACGCGGTCAACTTTGCATATATTTTGGTCTAGGTTGCAACAAATTTGGCATCTATTCTTAAATTCCCTAGTCTGGTGGCAAAACCTCGGGCCCGTGGCTTAGCCTGGTTAGAGCACCCGACTGATAATCGGGAGGTCACCGGTTCAAATCCGGTCGGGCCCACCAACTTTTTAGTCTTCACCCATGAAAGGATAAGTCCAGTCGTGGAAAGGAACATTTGCACGTTTAACTGAACGAGGTGAGATCCATCTTAGGAGGTTCAAAGGACCTCCTGCCTTATCATTCGTTCCAGATGCCCGAGCGCCTCCAAACGGCTGTTGGGCAACAACTGCACCTGTAGGCTTGTCGTTTATGTAAAAATTACCTGCAGTGAATCTCAACGCATCAAATGCTTTCTGAATATTTTTCTCATCCGTTGCAAAGATAGAACCTGTCAATGCATATGGGGAAGATTCATCACATAGCTGCAATACATCCTCGAAATCATCATCATCATATGTATAGACTGTTAAAACAGGACCGAATATCTCCTCAACCATTGATTCAGATTTAGCATCACTCGTGACTATTATCGTTGGTTCAATGAACCAACCTGTACTATCGTCACTTCCACCGCCTACAAGTATCTCACAAGTTTCTCTAGTCTTAGCTCTTTCAATGTATCCAGTTATTTTGTCAAAAGCACGTTTATCGATAACTGCCGTCATGAAATTGGTAAAGTCATTGCAGTCTCCAATCTTAATTTTCCTTATCTCAGTGGCCAAATCATTGTATATTTCCGTCCAAACCGATTTAGGAATGTATGCCCTACTAGCTGCAGAACATTTTTGTCCTTGATACTCGAAAGCTCCGCGCAAAAGTGCGACTAGAAGGCCTTGCCTATCACAGTCTGGATGCGCCACAACAAAATCTTTCCCTCCAGTTTCACCAACAACTCGAGGGTATCCTTTGAGATCTGGTAATGCTTCAGCAACTCTCTGCCAGAGTCCTTGAAAAACGGCTGTAGAACCTGTGAAATGAATACCTGCAAAGTCGGGATTAGAGAGACAAACTTCAGTTATGTCTGAGCCTGATCCTGGTAAGAAATTTATTACACCAGGAGGGAGACCTGCTTCCATCATTAAACGCATTATCATGTAATTAGAATAATAGGAATTTCTACTAGGTTTCCATAATGAAGTGCAGCCGACTAAAGCAGGTGCACTAGGGAGATTTCCAGCAATACTAGTGAAATTGAAAGGAGTAATAGCTAGTACGAAACCTTCTAGGGGCCTTATTTCTGTTGAATTCGATATTCCTTCTGGGGAAATAAGTGGCTGGAATTGATCATGAAATTGTCTAGAATAATAAGCATTAAACCTCCAGAAATCTATCAATTCACAAGCTGCATCAATCTCCGCTTGAAATACTGTCTTACTTTGATTGAGCATGGTTGCTGCATTCACTTTCATTCGCCAATCGCCTGCTAGAAGATCTGCACATTTCTCAAATATAGCTGCACGCCCTTCAAGACCTAGAGCAATCCACTCGGATTGAGCTTTAACTGCCGAAACACAAGCTGATTCCATTTGCGCCCGTCCTGCTAAGTGAACATTGGCTAGAATGTGACCATGATTATGAGGTATAACTTGTGTCACTGTATTTTTTGTGTAAAGTTCCTCGCCGTTAACTATGCATGGTATTTCAATAACCTCTGACATCTGCTTCTTGATTTCAGATTCAAGCGCCTTCCTTTCGTCGCTACCTGGAGCATAATCCAATATTGGCTCATTAGCAGGATGAGAACTCATATTATCAATAAACAAGGATGAATTAATATTGTTATGTCCTACGGTAGCACAACGTTTAAGGTGTAGCCAATAATAGATAATAAATGGCTAGAATTGATATCAGGGATAAGGACCCATTTGCAACAGCTGATGAACAACCGAAAGACAACATATCTGCTGGTGGATTTATTCTTAGAGTAGTCATGAGATATCTAAAGATATTCATCTTCTTCTATGGAATTGGTGCAATTATCTACTATTATGTATTTGGAAAATTGCCCGGCTCC
>CAZMPT010000027.1:4393-13204 GCA_964568285.1 uncultured archaeon
CTATGGAATTGGTGCAATTATCTACTATTATGTATTTGGAAAATTGCCCGGCTCCGGTATAATACCTGGACTGTAAAAGGCTTTAACGCCCGTCACAAATTAACTTTCATATACATCGGAAGAATCATAGATATTGTCAAATATCAGTTTAGCAAGCCTAGCTAATTCAGGCTGATTCATCCACATACCTAACAACATATTCGAGGAATCTGGAACGTCCAAACCACCAACACAGAATTCTTTCTCATCAACAAGTATTATTCCTGCAGGTGGCATTGATGGTGAAAGTCGAATCTCAAAAAAACCTTCTAAACGTGATAAATCCAAATTAGTCTCTTTTCTGGGAAAAAGCATCCTAACCTTAACGCCTCGACCACTGGCATCAGAAAAGGCCCGACAAACATTCCTGGGCATCTCCGAAGGCAAAATTGATGCAATAACGTCTATGGAAGAATCTGCTCTTTCACACATTGCAACAACTTGAGAAAAGATTTCCATATCTTTAACAGTCAATGTTTCCAAGTAATCTACTGGTTTAGATTTATACAATGGTGACAAATCAGATTCCGCAGATTTGGAAGCTGACGCCAGTTCCTTCATTCTTCTTTCGGCTATTTCCTTGGGATCAACAGGGTAGTATGATTTAGGATGTTTGTTGCCTTCTACAACTGCACCTTCAGCTAACAAATTGTCTATGACTCCATAAATTTTAGCTCTTGAAAAGTTTATCGAACGGCTTATCTCGCCAACTGTTGATTCTTTTGAGACAAGAAGAACGTGATAGATGCGGGCTTCATCCTCTGTAAAACCTAACTTTTTTAGAATTGTTATCTGCTTTTCAGATTCTCCCGATTGGTATTGTCTGGTCTCAGCCACGTGAAATAATTTGAGTAGTAGTATATAAATGTTTTATATTTGAAATACATAGTCCTACTTTTATATACTAAGACTACTTATCAAGTTGATTAAAATGACGGATGTCGTTATTTGTGGCTATGCACGCTCTGCATTTACTCCAGCAAAAAAGGGCCAATTGTCTTTGACAAGGCCAGATGATTTGGCTGCTCAAGTAGTTAAGGGACTTATACAGAAGACGAAAATCAAAGAAGAAGATATCGAGGATCTAATCCTAGGTTGTGCTTTTCCTGAAGCAGAACAGGGTATGAACCTAGCGCGAAATGTTGTTTTTCTAGCGGGACTGCCAAATACCGTTGGTGGTGTCACTGTCAATAGATTCTGTGCTTCTTCAATGCAGGCGATTCATCAGGCGGCTGGCGCGATAAAATCTGGTTCAGGTGAACTTTTCATTGCAGGTGGAGTAGAATCTATGAGTAGAGTCCCAATGCCTGGATTCAATCCTATGCTAAACCCTAGTTTAGTAGATATGGATGCCTACATAGGGATGGGACATACGGCAGAGAATCTGGCAAAGAAACATTCAATACCTAGAGAAAGACAAGAACAAATGGCACTAGAAAGTCATCAAAAGGCTTCGAAAGCAAAAAATGATGGTACCTTTGAAGAAGAGATAATTCCAATCAATGACGTTGCTGAAGATGGTTGCATAAGGCCTGAAACAACGCTGGAATCAATGGCAAAACTGAAACCAGCTTTCGACAAAACTGGTGTCGTAACGGCTGGAACATCTTCACCCCTTACTGATGGATCTGCAGCAGTTGTAGTCTGTTCAGAGAATTATGCGAAATCAAATAATCTGAGTATCATGGCATACATTCGAGGTATGGCAGTTTCGGGATGTAGTCCAGAATTTATGGGGATTGGACCAGTTCTATCATCACAGAAAGCTCTGAAAAGAGCTGGACTCAAACTTAGTGATATAGATATAATTGAAATGAATGAAGCGTTTGCAGCACAGAGTTTGGCTTGCGTAGATGAACTAGGAATCGATATGTCTAAACTGAATATTCACGGAGGTGCGCTAGCAATGGGCCATCCTCTTGGAGCAAGTGGAGCTAGAATTACTGGAAAGGCTGCATCATTACTTCAGAATAATGGAGCAAGATATGCTCTATCAACAATGTGTGTTGGTGGCGGACAAGGATGTGCAACAGTACTAGAAAGGGTCTGAGGAAATTGTGAAAATTGAAAAAGTTGCTGTAATCGGTGCTGGCGTCATGGGCAGTGGAATTGCTGCTCATGTAGCGAATGCGGGTCTACCTGTAACTTTACTAGATATCGTACCAAAAGGAACTGACAATCGAAATGTGATTGCTGAAACTGCCGTCCAAAAAATGTTGAAACCTGTGAAAATGGGTAGCCCAACACCCCTAATGCACCACAAAAATGCTAAACTTATTTCAACCGGAAACATAGAGGATCATCTTGACAAAATAGAGCATGCGGATCTAATTATCGAGGTTGTACTTGAAAAACTAAACATTAAACAAAAAGTATTCAAAAAAATCGATAAAGTAAGGAAAAAGGGATCTATTGTTGCCTCAAATACTTCCACTATACCAAGAAAACAATTAGTCAAGGGAATGCCAAAAACATTTGCGGCAGATTTCATTATTACTCATTTTTTCAACCCCCCAAGGTACCTGCGTCTACTAGAAATTGTAGCTGGTAAAGAAGTAAACAAAAAGAAAATAGAAATGGTTTCTAAATTTTGTGATTCGAAACTAGGAAAAGAAGTGGTAATCTGTAATGATACGCCTGGTTTTATTGGTAATAGAATTGGAACTTACTGGACATTGATAGGGATGGTAGAGGCTGTAAGAATGGGACTTACTGTAGAGGAAGCTGACGCCGTAATGGGAAGACCGATTGGAGCTCCAAAAACAGGGATATTTGCTTTAGGAGATGTTGTCGGTCTAGACTTAATCCCACATGTAACTGAAAGTATGTCATCCAATCTTCCAGAAGAGGATATGTACAATATAGGTGTAAAAAAGCAAAAGGAACTTGGTATAGAGAAAATATTATCATCAATGATTGCAGACGGATATACTGGCAGGAAAGGAAAAGGGGGATTCTATAGACTGAATTCAGAATCCGGAAAGAAGATTAAAGAAGCTAGAAATCTGAAAACTGGGGAATACCACAAAGCAACTAGAAAGGTCAGCCTAGAAAGTGTGAGGGCTGCCAAAAAAGGCCTGAGGTCTCTAGTTGAGTACAACGACAAAGGTGGAGAGTATGCATGGAAAGTTCTTTCCAAAACATTGACTTATGCAGCCTCACTAGTGCCAGATATAACTGATACAATTGTAAATGTTGATTTGGCCATGAAAAATGGATTCCTCTGGAAGAAGGGGCCATTCGAAATGCTTGATGATTTAGGACCATCATGGTTTGCTTCAAGAATAGCTGAAGATGGAATAAAAGTTCCTAAATTGTTGAAGAGCGTCGCAAAAGGCAATTTTTATGAAGAGAACAAAGACATATTGTTTTTTGGAACGGATGGGGAATATCATAGAGTAAATAGGCCTAGAGGTTATCTTACTGCTGCTGATGTAAAAAGGGGAAAAGAACCTATTTTCAGAAATCCCTCTGCTAGCTTATGGGATATGGGAGACCAGATAATTCTAGCAGAATTTCACAGCAAGATGAATTCTATGGACCCCTTAATCATGGAAGCTCTAAGCGAAGCTACAGATCAATGTGAATCTGGAAATTACAAAGGTGTTGTTATTGGGAATGATGGCAGTAATTTCTCGGCCGGGGCTAATTTGGGATTGTCAAGCTTTGTGACTAATGTAGGGGCTTGGGAAGAAGCTGAAAAATTTGTACTTGGTGGACAAATGGCATTCATGATGCTAAAACACGGTGATTTCCCAGTTGTTGGGGCGTCATCAGGTCTAGCTATTGGTGGAGGATGTGAGGTACTACTAGCGTGTGATGCAGTACAAGCACACTCAGAAAGTTATATTGGATTAGTTGAAGTAGGTGTTGGTCTTGTTCCAGCTTGGGGTGGTTGTAAGGAAATGATCACCAGATGGAATAATGACGCTAAACAACCAAAAGGTCCTATGGCAACAATTATGAAAATATTCCAGAATGTTGGTACTGCAAAAGTAGCAACAAGTGCACAAGAAGCAAAAGAATTGAATTTTCTAAAAGATAGTGATGAAATAACTATGAACAGAGCACGTGTACTATATGATGCAAAAGAAAAATGTCTTGAAATGATTGACAATTATGAAGCCCCCTTACCCCGTGAACACCATTTGCCAGGACCTTCAGGAAAAGCAGCCCTTGATTTGGCCGTTAATGACCTAGTAAAAGCTGGTCATGCAACACCACATGATGTTACTGTAACCAAAGAATTATCGCATATTCTAAGTGGAGGAAACACGGACCCAACTAAGACTGTATCTGATGACAAAATACTCGAAATGGAGAGAGAAGGAATAATCAAATTAATGAAAACTGAAGGAACCATGGATAGAGTAGAACATATGCTAACAACTGGAAAACCACTGAGGAACTAATGGTCCAATACAAAGCTCCTAACAGAGAATACGAATTCATCCTGCGTGAAGTACTGAATGTTGAAAATGAATTAGAAGGATACGAGGGGTATGAAGAAGCAACATGGGACATGATCGAAATGATTAGTGATCAATTTGGTAAAATGTCAGAAGAATATTGGCTCCCTTCAAACAAAGATGGTGATGTAATTGGAGCAAAATTCGAGAATGGAAATGTTACTGTACCGCCAAGTATGAAAAAGGCAACAAATGTATTGATTGAATCTGGTCTGACTACACTATTTGGACATCAAAAATATGGTGGAATGGAATTTCCAAACGTACTCAGTACCCTTGCTGATGAAATATCCTGTGCAACGAACATGTCTCTGGGGATATATATGGGACTCACAAAAGGCGCTTATCATTGCATATACCATCATGGAAGTGAAGAACTGAAAAATATTTATCTTCCAAGATTCCTAACTGGAGAATGGTTTGGAACCATGTGTCTAACTGAAGCACACTGCGGAACAGACTTAGGACTTATTCGAACCAACGCTAAACCAACAGGTGAATCATATAGTTTGAATGGACAGAAAATTTTCATTTCCTGTGGTGAACACGACGTAGCGGAAAATATCATACATCTAGTTCTAGCACGATTGCCAGATGCACCAAAAGGTGTCAAGGGAATCAGTCTATTTCTAGTTCCAAAATTCTTAGTTAATGAAGATGGCACTCTAGGAGCAAGAAATGGAGTTAAATGTGTTTCAATTGAGGAGAAAATGGGAGTACATGGCTCTGCAACTTGCGTTATGAGTTTTGAAAATGCAGAGGGTTACTTGATTGGTAAACCACATGATGGTCTTGCGGCCATGTTCTCAATGATGAACACAGAGAGAATTGCAGTAGGGTTACAGGGGCTTGGTCAATCTGAGATTGCATATCAAAACGGGCTTGCTTATGCCAAAGACAGACTCCAAGGCAGAGATCTTAAGGAACCAAAGAATCTAGATGGAGAAGCGGATCCACTTATTGTTCATCCTGACGTTAGAAGGATGTTGATGAGATCTAAGTCCCTGATTGATGCGGGGAGAATGCTGGCCTCCTGGACTGCACTAGCTATTGACAAATCAATCAAGGATCCGAACGAAAAAATAAGGAAGGAAAATAAAGATCTCGTAGAGTTAATGACTCCCATCGTCAAGGCCTTGCTAACAGATTATGGAGTTGAAATAACATATGATATGCTTCAAATACATGGGGGACACGGATACATCAAAGAATATGGAATGGAACAATTTTCCAGAGATGTCAGAATAGCTCCGATATGGGAAGGTACCAATGGTATACAGGCCCTAGATTTGGCAGGAAGAAAAATGCCTCAGCACATGGGTAGACTATTGAGAAGATTCTTCCATCCTGCTCTGGATTTTATAGAACAGAACAAGGAAGACTCAAACATGAAAGAATTTGTTGTGCCATTCTCAAAAGCATTGAAAGGATTGCAAAAGACTACGCTTTACATGGCTCAAAAGGGACTTGGAAATCCATATGAAATAGGTGCTGCAGCAACTGATTATCTAAGACAGTTTGGACTTGTAGCGATGGCATATATGTGGTTACTAATGCTAGAAGTGGCTTTTTCAAAAAGAGATAAAGACAATTACTACGAACACAAGATTATATTGGCAAGATTTTTCTTTGAAAGAATACTGCCGGAAACACTTTCAAGAGCTATAACTATTGGTTCTGGATCCAAAACAATGATGTCAATGCCGGATGAAGGATTCAACAGCGTTAGTCAATTCTCGGGAGCTAGGTGATACTAATGTCAGAAAGTGTATTCAAAGAAAATATTTTTGATGGAAAAAAAGTGTTCATCACTGGTGGAGCTACTGGAATGGGATTAGGATTTGCTCAAGCTTTTCTTAACCATGGTGCAGAAGTATTCATTGCGTCCAGGAAAGAAGAAAAATTGGCTGAGGCTGCGGCAGAAACCGAAGAGAAGTTTGGTAAAAGATTGATTTGGAAGACAATGGACGTTCGAGATAATGAAACTGTTGAGGAAGTTGCAAAATTCTTGGATTCTGAGTGGGGTGAACTTGACATTTTAGTCAATAATGCTGCAGGAAACTTTGTTGCACCTGTAGCAGCAATGAGCGAAAACGCTTGGAGGGCTGTTGTTGACATAGTTCTTGATGGAACCTTCAGAGTGTCAAAAGCTTGTTACCCATTATTGAGAAAAGCAAAGAACGGTGCATCTATCGTAAACATAATTACAAACTATTCTTGGAATGCAGCTCCTTTTGTTGCTCATTCAGGTGCTGCAAAAGCGGGTGTCTTGAATCTTACGAGAACATTAGCTCTGGAGTGGGCTGATGATAACATCAGAGTAAATGCCATGTGTCCAGGAGTTGTTCTGACGGAGAATGTTCAACAGAATCTGATGATTGATGAAAAAACTGCAAAGATGTTTGAAGAATACATTCCGACAGGAGGCATTACAGACTCTGATAAGATGGCACAGCAAGTTCTGTATCTGTGTTCACCAGCTGCAGATGTCATTACTGGAGATATGCTAATAGCAGATGGCGGACAGTGGCTTGTTGGCAACGCATTTTATCAAATGGGGAAAAAATTTCTAGATGACTAAGAAAAATTGGCCGATAACAACCGAAATACCTGTTCTATGGGGAGATATGGATTCCTTTGGGCATGTAAACAATATCATCTATCTTAAATGGTGTGAAACTTCTAGAGTTGAATTAATGTGTAAAATCTGGGATCTTGACGCTTTAAGTATGAGCAAAATTCTTTCTGAGAATGGAATGGGGCCAATTTTAGCCAATTTCAATACAAATTATCGAATTCCTATCTCTTGTCCCGACACAATCTATGTCAAGACAAGAGTCAAACACGTTGGAAACACTTCTTTTGGAATAGAACATCAAATAACAAGCAAAAACAACGATTCCAAAATCGTAGTTGATGCAGATAGTGTTGTAGTAATGGTCAATTACCAAACAGGAGAAAAAATACAGATTGACGACAAAAATAGGAAAAAATTAGAATCCTGTATGTAATTACTCTAAAGCGCGTCTGTCTAAGAAGTCTAAGACTTCTTGTATCCAATTCAGACTTTATTCGTCTTCAGACTCTGATTCTTCATCATCTGATTCAGATTCTTCTTCAGCATCTGAGTCTCCATCCGATGAGTCGTCAGCGGCTTCTTCCTCTGTAGAATCCTCTTCAGTAGTCGGCGCCATTTCAGGTGATGATTCTGGTTCACTGCTAGGTTCGTCCATACCTACCTCGGAGATTCCTCCGCCATTTTGATAATAAACATAGAAACCAGCCATGAGACAAACCATAGCAGATCCAATCAAAATACCTGGAAGTGTTACTGTACCTAATTTTTTGGCTGCTTCATTCTCCTTTGCAGTTTCAATTTGATTTGCCTGTTCACTCTCGGTATACTGGCCAACAAGTCTTAGAGCTACTACGTCTTGACCCTGATAATATTGTGCAAGAGCCTGACGCCCTGCCCCACTTATTGAATCAGCAATCTGATCTTCTGTAAAACTGGCATCAATATCTCGTATTATATCTGGTCCAAAAGGCATATCGTATGTTAACTGGACGTCATAGCGCTGGTTAAGAACTGTACCTGTCATTGGATCTACCCATACGTCCTCATAGTAATTCATGTGCATATCTCCTAAGTATTGTCTGTAAAAACAGCAAATCCCAGTTTCATTTGCACGGAAATGATATGAAGGAACACCAAAAACCTGATACTCTGAATCTACTCCTATGAAAGTATAATTTTGCATATATATTCCAGCAGGTTCACCCTGACCTGTCAATGGATCTCCTGTTCCAGGTACTGTCTTCAAACTTGAGAAAGGATTAGGCCATGACTGATTCTCAGCGGGAACCCAACATGTACTATCCACTGTGCTAATGGTTTCACATGTCGGTGAAAAAAATGTGAAACTGTCTGAACCATCTGCTTGTAAATATTTCAGACTCGTTCTATTAACATCATACGTAGCATTGACTAACACTTCTTGGAAGGTAGAATTTGGATCCTCTGAATCTACATTATCATAAACAGTTTGTTTTGCAGTTCCATTCTCATCGTATTCTATTTTAAATATGTTAAGGAAACCTGTAACGTTTATGTAATTAGCGTTTGAGGACTCAGAGTTCACATATCCTGCTTTCTTTCCAGTTGCATTATAATAATCTGCACCAAAGAACGGATCTGATGTGTCTATTCCTCCAACTACTCCCTCATAATAGGTGACTGTTGTAAAGTTATCATTCAAATAGACCAAAGTTGAAGGCATTGTCATGTAGATTGTAACCTCAA
>CAZMPT010000028.1:0-1117 GCA_964568285.1 uncultured archaeon
TTTGAAGAAGAATTTGCACGAATGTGTGGAGTAGAACACGCCGTTGCAACTAGTAATGGAACCACAGCAGGACATTTGGTTATGTTATCAAATGACATAGGTCCTGGCGATGAGGTAATCACAACACCTTTCACGTTTTTTGCAACAGCTTCTGTAATTATGATGGCTGGAGCCAAACCGGTATTTGTTGATGTAGAAGAGAATGGTTTTTGTTTAGATCCAGCTAAGGTAGAAGAATCAATCACCGAGAATACTAAGGCTATTCATCCAGTTCATCTATATGGTGAACTAGCAAACATCCCCTCATTTTTGGAAATTTCTAAGAAACATGATTTGCTTTTGATTGAAGATTCAGCTCAGGCACATAGTGCTGAATTTTGGGGAGGAAAAGCAGGAAGTTTTGGTAGCGCCGGATGGTTTAGCTTCTATCCAACTAAGAATATGACAACTTCAGAGGGTGGCATGATTACAACTAATGATGGAAAAATAGCGGAACGATGTAAAAACATGCGAGCTCATGGTATGACAGCACAATACCAGCACACTGAATTTGGTTATAATTATAGGATGACTGATATTTCGGCTGCAATAGGTCGCGTCCAACTTCCAAAATTATCAAAATTTAATATTAGACGCCAAGAAATCGCTGAGCGTTATAATTCAGTCTTGTCCGAATATGTTTCAGTTCCCGATAATCGTAGAGGCCATGTATTTCACCAATACACTATCCGTTGCAAGAAGCGTGATGAATTACGCCAACATCTTGATGATAACGGAGTGGGAACAGGAATCTATTATCCAACCTTGTTGTATGACTATAATCCAATGAAAAATTTGAAAACACAATGTCCGAATGCTGAAAGATTGATAACGGAAGTACTAAGTCTTCCAGTTCATCCAGCACTTACAGATCAGGAAGTTTCAACAGTTATAGACACAGTGAAATCGTTTTTTGAATAATATATTAATAATTTTTCCATTTATGGCATAATCTAGTGCAGATATTGGCCAAAACTTTATACATTTTTCTTAAATGGCTCTAATGGTAATTGATTTTGAGTAACCAAATCCCACGTTTAGGAAAATCTGCACCGCTGTTCGAGGGCGATGTCGTTAG
>CAZMPT010000028.1:1217-5393 GCA_964568285.1 uncultured archaeon
CTTCAAGCTTTGCAATCTGGAAAGCTTTGTCCAGCAGGTTGGAGACCTGGCAGAAAAACTCTTTAATTCAAGGCAAATTAATAGACGATAGGAGAGGCTTTTACGAGGTATGTTTAAAAGCCCCTTTCTAGTAGTGTGTAAGATAGCCTAATGCCAGCAAAATCAGAAGATTATAAAGCAGACCAAATACAAGTTCTTGAAGGCTTGGAAGCAGTTCGCAAAAGGCCAGCAATGTACATAGGATCTACTGGCGAGGCTGGCCTTCATCACCTTGTTTATGAGGTAGTTGATAATTCGGTTGATGAGGCTATGAATGGCCATTGTGATACAATTGAAATAACTCTACATTCTGACGGTTCATGTTCAGTTAAAGATAATGGACGTGGCATTCCAATTGATAATCATCCTCAGCATAAAGTTCCAGCGGTTGAAATCGTTATGACCAAATTACATGCCGGTGGTAAATTTGACAGCGACACATACAAAGTATCTGGAGGCCTTCACGGCGTTGGTGTTTCCGTGGTAAACGCATTATCACTATGGACTAAGGTTGAGATTCATCGTGGAGGGGGCATCTATCAACAATCCTATAAGAGGGGAAATATTGATAGCAAACTAAAGAAGACAGGCGATAGTGAGGATAGTGGAACCATTGTCCGGTTCAAACCTGATAAGACTATTTTTGAAACAATAGAATTTGAATATCAGACTTTGCGTAATCGGCTTCGTGAATTAGCCTATCTAAATGCAGGAATTAGAATAACTCTTTCACAGGAGAAAGGGAAATCTGAGGAATTCTATTACAAGGGCGGTATCTCTCAATATGTTACTTTTTTGAATAAGGGCAAGACATCATTGATGAATCAACCTCTGTACGTGAATGGTGAAAAAGACAATGTCCAAGTCGAAGCAGCCCTTCAGTGGACAACTGCTTTTAGAGAGAATATTCACACATTCACTAATAATATAGCAACTAGGGAAGGTGGAACTCATCTCTCGGGATTAAGAACGGCCTTGACTAGATCTATAAACAATACCGCTCGTAAAAGAAAGCAATTAAAAGAAAAAGATTCACCACTGGATGGTAATGACGTTAGAGAGGGCCTTACAGTTGTACTTTCAGTGAAGGTTCCAGACCCACAGTTTGAAGGACAAACAAAGACAAAACTTGGTAATTCAGAAGTAAAAGGGATTGTTGACACTGTTATGAGTGAGTCTTTGAACGATTTCTTTGCTGAAAACCCATCGGATTCTCAAATCATAATATCTAAATGTATTCAGGCATTTCAGGCCAGAGAGGCTGCAAAGAAAGCTCGTGATCTGACACGACGTAAAGGAATTCTAGAGGGAGGTGGTCTGCCTGGCAAGTTAGCAGATTGTCAAACTAAGGATCCCTCTATTTCAGAACTATTTATAGTCGAGGGAGATTCAGCAGGTGGTACTGCTAAACAAGGGCGTGATCGCACGACACAGGCCATTTTACCCTTAAGGGGCAAGATTCTAAATGTAGAGAAATCACGAATAGATAAGATATTGGCTAACACAGAGGTAATGGCACTAATTACTGCGATGGGTTGCAATATAACTGGGGTAGAAGAAGAAGAGGATTTTGAACTAGATAAGGCAAGATATCATAAATTGGTTATAATGACTGATGCAGATGTAGATGGAGCTCATATTCGAACATTGTTGCTGACGTTCTTGTATCGCCATATGGAAGGTCTAATCAATGCAGGATATGTCTACATCGCACAACCTCCACTGTATAAGATTACAAAAGGAAAGAAAATGGATTATGCGTATGATGAGACCCAATTGGAGAAAATAGTTTCTAAATTTGGCACAGGCTGCGCTATACAGCGTTACAAAGGTCTCGGTGAGATGAATGCGCAACAGTTGTGGGAAACAACAATGGATCCAGAAAAACGAACTCTTCTTCAAGTTACAATAGAAGATGCTGAAAAGGCAGATAAAGCATTCAAAGATTTGATGGGTGATGACGTAACTCCAAGAAAAGAGTTCATTGAAGCCTATGCTACAACAGTTTCTAATATAGATATTTAGGAAAGTTCTTCCATAACCTTTGGAAATGCCTCTGCAAATCTCTCAACTTCGGGTGTTGGTATTGAAAATGACACTCTAATGAAATTGTCACCAAACCTAGCTGAAACATAGTTTCCAGCTCTTACGAATATGTCATTCTCATACAATAGTTTGTCTTGGACATCTTGAGGATCTGCATTATGTTCAGAAATATCAATTACCATCATGCTGGCAGCGGAAGGATAAACTGGAAGTTTTGCTCCATCAATTCTGTCCACAGTCTCCTTTATCAGTTTCTGATTTTTGGCTGCAGTTTCAACTAATTCAGGTAACCACTCGGGTTTCGTTTCCAAAGCTGCGATTGCAGCTCTTTGTCCAACTACATTAATTCCCAAATCAGAAACCATAGTCCCTCTCACATCACTAATGAATTCTTTAGGTCCAACTAGGGATCCAACTCTTAATCCAGCTAAGCCACAGTTCTTTGAAACAGAGTAAGCAGTGATTGTTTTTTCAGGAAGTATGTCAGCAGCCAAAGTGTGTTTTGGTGCAAAGTCTCGATAAGTTATGTCATCTATTAGCCAAAGGTCATGGTCCTCAGCTACCTCACAAATGGCTCTTTTTTCATCCTTGGGATAGGTACTACCTAATGGATTTATTGGATCTATTAGAAAAATTGATTTACTGTTTGGATTTATTGCTTCTTTAATATCCTCGACATTGAACCTATAATTGTCATGATAGATAGGTATGTCCGTACATTTAGCACCACCCAGTTTAGCGAATTTGTGAACCACGAAATAGGACGGATCAGAGGTTATCATTTCACTTCCTTTTGGTTGAATGTGTCTCATCAAGCAATATAGTGCTTCTGTACCTCCATTAGTAATGTGTAAATCATAATCTGGTAATCCTAAGTCATCTAGGATTAGGTTTCTCAATTCTGGTAGACCAGAGGCTAGTGGATATTTGGTGTATTCACGTTCGTCAGCGGCTTTTCTTATTGCCTCTTGAATGGCGCCGTGAGTTGGCAAATGGTTCGTATTCTGTGACATCCAAACAACATTTTTGTTGTTGTGCGCATAATCAAAATCCTTACTCATGTTTTATCATCCCAGCTAAAGCTATTAAGCTTGGGCTCATCCCCATAGAGGGCAGTGATTCAGAAAATGTCAAATCAAATTTTTTCCCGTTTGATATCAAATCAATTATTCCCCCATTTAACATGGTTGAGATCTATAGGCTTTGAATTTTGGATGGTGGGGTTCACTCCTTTTTTTATTGGTTATGTGGTTGGAGCAAGAACACTTTTTGATTTTGACCTATTTTATGGTTTTGTAATTATTGCTTTTTTGACATCTTCTACATTTCTATTAAATCACATATGTGATTTAGAAATAGACCGGAAAAATCCTCGAAAGGAATTCAGTTTACTTGTTCGCGGCACTATCACAGTCAGGCAGGCTTGGTATTTATTTTGGATTTTTCAGATTACATGTTTGGTTATGTCTTTGAGATATGATAGGGAATTTGTTTATTGTATTCTTGCTTTGACATTTATTTCGTTTGTTTACAATCTGGAGCCTCTCCGTCTTAAGACCAAACCAGGTATTGACATAGCCTGCAATGGTATAAGTTTGGGCTTCTTGATTCCGTTATCTGCGTGGTCCATAACGCAACCTATCCTTGATTTTCCCCGCCTCTATTTTTTTGCAACACTTTGCTACCTGATGGCATTGTACTGTCCCACTATAGCAGTAGATGTCGATTTCGATCGCAAATCAGGGGTCAATACATTTGCAACTAAATTTGGTGCAATATTCACCATGCGCCTTTCATGGTTTTTCACAATTATAGGTGTTTCAACTTTAATTTATTGTGGTTTTTTGGAAATCTATCCTTGGAATTATACACTTCTTGTATGGACTGGGTGGCTCCTTATTCTGGAGATTTTAGTTCACTATATATATTTGCCAATTAACTCAAGACCTAGTTATGAAACAGTTGCCCAAGGTTCAATAGTACTAGCAACCCTAGAGGCAGTTGCCACACTTTTCTTTTTCCTTATATTTTTAGATATGCTACCTATTGATTAACAAAACCCACTACTTTTTTACAATTTGAACAAGAAAC
>CAZMPT010000028.1:5493-8744 GCA_964568285.1 uncultured archaeon
GCACATGTTATTGACTTAGAATCTCCACTTGAGAGATACATCAGAGAGTTTGATCCCAGTGCTGTTGCTCTCGAATTAGATAGGGAGAGATGGTTTGCCTTAAATTCTAACAAAAAACGTTCAGGAGGACCTATTTTTGTAAGATTGTTGGCCCGTTTGCAGGAGTATTTAGGCGAAACTTTCGGTAGCTCCCCAGGTTCAGAGATGCTTGCAGCGGCAAAAATTGCAAGATTTATTGGGGCTGAGGTGAATTTGATAGACAAACCTATACTTCCAACACTTAAAGAGGCTTGGAGAACTATGCCTTGGAGTGAATTCTGGAGTTTGATATCAGATAGTTTGGTATCATTGGTAGGTGGTGGAAATCTCAATCTTAATAAGAGCATGATTACCGGAGACTTCACAAAAGAACTAGATGAATTTTCTTCAAAGTATCCATCAATAAAATTTCATTTAATTGACAGAAGAGATTCATACATGGCAGCTAACTTGGTTAAATTATTCAGGCGAAAGAATTACGATAAGATTGTTGCAATTGTTGGCGAAGGTCACTTGGATGGTATAGCGACTAGATTAGCATCGTTGCAACCTAGAATCGTCAGATTGAGAGAATTACTACAAAGTAAAGGGAATAGCGTTACTTTTTCAATAGAAATCTAGAAATCATAAATTATTGCTAATCGGTAATCCCAATTTGCTTGAACTGGAGCCCCACTATTGGTAAACGATATGGTGACTTCATATATACCCAATTCAAGGCCGTCACCTTCATTTTCATAAAATGTAGAACTCCAGCTTGCAGTTTCTCCACCACATGCTACGTTACCTCCTCCACCCCCAATCTCATTTCCCGAGGAGTCTTGGACTGTTATAGAGTATTCGAGTTGTCCACCAACACCTACGCATCCGATGTTGCTGAATTCTACTTCTAGGGACGATACAAAAATTTCAATATCCAAATCATAGTTTTCCCCGCTATTTTGTACCACTAGTGAACCATCTTGTCCCTCGTCAATATAATCCTCAGGAACAACTTGCAATATTTTGGTAAGTTCTCCAGTTTCTCCATTTTCATCTTTTACAGTTAGAGTGATATTGTAGTATCCTCCAGCAGACCACGAGTATTCGGTTGAGGATTCATTCACAGTTCTTTGAATTCCATCTCCAAAGTCCCATTTGTACTCAGTTATTTCTCCATCCGGTCCTGTGGAATCACTTGCATCTAGAGTGACATTAGAATTAGCTCTAACTTTTTCCACTTCACTTCCACTATCCTTGAATTCAAATTTAGCTGTAGGGCCCAGTGATTTGATTTCAATATTCTTTGTAGCTGTTCCTTCTTGTCCATCACCATCCTCCACAGTTAGTTTCACAGTATATGACCCAGCTTGACTCCATGAGTGCTTTGGAGACTTTAATGAAGAGGTTTGGTTATCACCAAAATCCCAAATGTAATCGAGGGCGTCACCTTCAGGATCATATGAATCCTCCCCAGAAAATTGTATTTCTTCTCCAGTGAAAATAGAGGTCACGTCTGCATCAATTGATGCCACGGGCGGTAAATTGGTCACCTTGAATGAGTGAGTAATCGAATCCGACTCACCATCTGGATCCTCTACAGTTAGAGTGATACTGTAATCTCCTTTGTCCAATTCCATTTCAAATTTGCTTTGTTTGGAAGCTGTGTATGTTGGCCCCCCAGCTTCACCCAATTCCCAGTTATAGAGAATCATATCATTATCAGGGTCATTGCTTGCCATTCCATTGAAAACAACTGCTTTGCCCTCAGAATATGACCCACCATTGCTTGGAGTGGTTATAGTCGCAGTTGGAGCCCTGTTTCCAGGTTCTACATTAATAACTACTATATCTTGACTAGTGAGTCCACCAGAATCTCTAACCATTAGCGTAATTACTAAATCTTTACCTTCTTGATCAATGGTTACCCAGTCCGACATCTGATTACTAAGTTCAACAGGATTTCCTTGACCAGATAAAGTCCACATGTATTGTAGTTCATCACCATCTGGGTCAGTTGAAGCAGACCCATCAATCTGGAATGCTTTTCCCGCTTCTTGTACAGCACCCTGTCTAGGCATTAAAATCAAAGCTTCAGGAGCACGATTTACATCCTTTTCATCCTCTTCATCAAGACACCCTGTAAAACACATCATCACAATTGTCAAAGATGTGACTAGCGCCTGAAACTTCCTCATATTTTTCCTAGGTTGACCTTGTATTAAGAATTATGTGTAGTTTACAGGGCTAGATTACTTCTGATAGGTCTTTTGGCACCGCATGCCTCACAATGTAGAATCAAAGTACGCGCACTTCTCAAAAAGGCAGTATCGGGCCTATTACATTCTTGACATACAACGAAAGTATCAATATACAATCTAACTCTTTCTTTAATTTTTTTTTCAGGAACTCTTCCCTGAAGAACCAATCTTCTATTGTTTACAGAGCCTGCAGTGCCGAGTTCCTGTAGTAAAAACTTGTAAAGATGGTTCTCGTCTCTTCTAAGGGAATCAACCAAATCTGTAAAATTTCGTATTATGGTTTTTTTACTTCCCTCGTGTAGTACATCAGGAGGTGGAGGGCTGAAACGTTCACCACTACTCATCACATCTTCTAGACCTTCTCTGGCCCTATCCAGCAGTTTTTGATAATCTAAATCCACAATCTCCTAAATGCTCCCTTTGTAAAGGTTTTTGTTTTACTATGGTCTTCTTATGAAACCATAAATTAGACCTAAAGAAAATCCAAAATGTTGAATAAACAGAACTAAAGGGGCATAAATCCCTTGTTTCAGTTTGCTGGTTTGAAGTCCTACGAGCAATCCAGCTAGGCCCAGTATTGCAAAGTAAAGGCCGTTTAGAAATAGTGGAATCAGAATGTCAATTTTGCCAATTATAGGCATTTCTATGGATACGTACGATAGATAATACAGAGACATTAGCGCCACGAATGCAATTACAAACACAAAATAACGGACGTCAAAGCTGCTTGGGTGCATCCTAGTAACTTGAGCCCTAGTTTTTCCATAGTTGAACATTTGTTTAAGGAAGGCTATGGGCCTTGATCTTCGATGATGCCAGACAACAACATCTGGTGCGTAGAGAATTTTGTAACCGGCTTTACTAAGCCGGATGTCAAATTCGACATCTTCACCAGGCCAAAGGCTGTCGTGAAACTTAATCTCTTGGACAATTTCTTTCTTTATTATGTAATTGCATGTTGGATTGTGTGCA
>CAZMPT010000028.1:8844-10859 GCA_964568285.1 uncultured archaeon
TTTTTGTTGACCACAGGTTGTTAAAGTAAGTTGCTATTGATATTCTGTGGCACGGGCCGGTATCCAACATAGTCGTTTTGAGTCATTGATGCGTTTTCGTGTTCGAGAGGTACTTCTGGTTTCTAGCCCATACGACTACTTTACATTGGAAGAAGATGGGAGGATAAATGAGACAATTCTTCTAGAGTACAAGCAACTCAGTCTTTCCTATGCGCCCCGTATAACTCATGTGACTACTGCCGAAGAGGCATTACAGGCTCTGAATGAAAGGCCTTACGATCTGGTAATAACCATGTCTAGGGTAGGGGAAATGTTGGTTCATGTTTTTGGGAATAAGGCTAAGGAAATACAAAAGGACATACCTGTGGTTTTATTGGCCTATAACACTCGAGAGTTGGCATTGTTCAAGGCAAGCAAGGGAATAGATCTCGTCTTTGTTTGGTCTGGCAATTCACAACTATTCCTAGCGATAATAAAAATAATAGAGGATTCAAAGAATGTGAATGACGATACAACTCTTGGGGATGTTCCAGTAATTTTATTGGTTGAAGACTCCAGACGTTTTTACTCATTGTATTTGCCATTACTATATCAGGAACTAATGGAACAAACTGGGAGTTTGGCTGGAGAGGGTCTAAGTCTACATCATCGAGTATTAAGGCGCAGGGCTAGAGCTAAAATTTTGCTTGCAACAGATATGGAAAAGGCCCAAGATTTTTACAATAGTTATTCAAAACACATTATCGGTTTGATAACTGATGCAGCCTATCCATGGAAAGGTGAACACAATTCAAATGCAGGTGCAGAACTGATAAAAATTGTTCAGAAGGATGATTACGATATTCCAATCATTATGCAGTCTTCTTTACCAGAGAATCGAAAAGTTGCTGAGAGACTTAACACTGAATTTTTGGATAAATCTGATTCAGGTCTTTTGAAAGGAATTCGGGCATTTATGCGTGAAAAAATGAGTTTTGGAGATTTTGTGTTTCGCAACCTTGAAGGAAATGAGACCGGTCGAGCAAAAGATATCGAAGAAATGATAGACGTCCTACCTTATGTTGATTCAGATTCATTAAGATATCATGGTGAGCGCCACGATTTCTCTCGTTGGTTCAGAGCACGTACAGAATTCGAATTGGCCGCAGCTTTGCGGCCAAAGAAGATTGGTGATTTTGGAGACATAGAAGAGGTCCGAACCTTTCTTCTCAGGAAGATGAAGGATTTTCAAAGAATCAATCAAAGAGGAGAAGTAGCCGACTTTTCGGTAAAGGTTCTTGACATTGGCCGAGATTTTCTAAGGATTGGTGGCGGTTCACTTGGGGGCAAGGGCAGGAGTCTAGCTTTTTTTCATTCACTTCTGGCTTCATCTCCTATATCCTCTAAATTTCCAGATATTGAGATACGCGTTCCTCCTTGTGCAGTTGTTGGGACTACTGTATTTGATGAGTTTATCTCTAATGAAAGCATCTCCTCTATTGCCTATTCAGATACTTCTCAGATTGATGACGATGATATAGCTAAAGAGTTCTTGAAAGTAGATTTGCCTAATTCGGCTTTTGAAGATATAAAATCGTTCTCAGATAGAATAGATTATCCACTTGCAGTTCGTTCATCAAGTTTGCTTGAGGATTCACAGCATCAACCTTTTGCAGGAGTGTACGAGACCTATATGTTGTCAAATAATAATCCAGATCCAAAAGTTAGGTTAAGGAACATATGCGATTCTATAAAATTAGTTTACGCGTCAGCATTCTATAAAAATTCTAAGTCATATATCGCATCAACACCAAATAGTATTGAAGAGGAAAAGATGGCTGTTGTAATTCAACAGGTTGAGGGCGATATACATGGCCATTCATTTTATCCAACTTTCTCAGGAGTTGCCCGATCCAGAAATTTCTACCCATTGGGTGATTCACTTCCAGAGGAGGGAGTTGTTGCTGTAGCCTTGGGCCTGGGTAAGGCAGTTGTAGAAGGTGAGAAGGTCTTTAGATTTTCTCCAAGCCATCCAG
>CAZMPT010000028.1:10959-13132 GCA_964568285.1 uncultured archaeon
GGTAAGGCAGTTGTAGAAGGTGAGAAGGTCTTTAGATTTTCTCCAAGCCATCCAGAACAGCAATTTCAATTTGCAACAACTGAAGATTATTTGCGTTCGTCACAGAGAGAATTCTGGGCCATCGACATGTCAGAAACTGAAACTGTTCTCAGCACTGAATCCGGAAGCAATTTGTCACATTTGGATTTGTCAAAAGCCGAAATGGATAGACAGTTACACTCAATTGGTTCCGTTTACTCACCAGAAAATAATGCCATATATGATGGATTATCAAGAAGTGGTGTCAGACTTGTTACTTTTGCAGGCGTTACTAAACATGAGCAGTTTCCACTTTCAGAAATTATAAATTATTTTCTTAGAATAGCTGAAGAAGGTTTTAGTGGACCAGTAGAGATTGAATTTGCTGTCACGTTAAATCCCTTATCTAAATCCAAGCGCTTTTCCTTTCTCCAAGCTCGTCCTTTGGTATGGGAACCTGTGAATATTGAAATAGACATTGAAAATCAAGCAGGTAATTTACTCTGTAGGTCTGAAAGTGCATTGGGCAACGGTTTGATTGAAGACGTAAGAGATGTGCTTTACATTGATCCCAAAGATTTTGTAAGAGGTGAAACAGAAGAAGTAGTTGAACATCTCGAGGAGTTAAATAAACAATTAATAAGTTCAGGAAATCCATATTTGCTAATTGGCCCTGGCCGTTGGGGCTCTACTGATAAATGGTTAGGTATTCCAGTTCGCTGGGCGCAGATATCAGGCTCTTCGGCAATAATAGAGTGTGAGATGAGTGATTTTCCCGTTGAAGCGTCACAAGGCACACACTTCTTTCAAAATATCGTTTCATTCGGTGTTGGATATCTAACAACTAGTTCAACCACCATCAATTGGGAAATCTTAGAACAGCAAAAACAAAAAGGAAGTTATGGTCCTATTAGGCATGTTCGTTTCAATACTCCTTTACGCATAATGTTGGATGGTCAGACCAGTAAGGCAGCAGTCATTGCAATAGAGTGATTATTCCCAGTATATTACTTCTATTCTAATTGTATATTCTGGGTTTCCTCTTTCATGATCAACCACGAAGAACCAATCCCCTAGTTCGTTTGCTTCATCAAACCAAGCGCGATCAGTACTATTATAATAATCCAATTCAATATAATTAACCTGTTCGGTATTGTCTGCGTCATGGGTGTAATTCTTTGCTACACATCCATTACATTCTTCATCTTGATTATTTCCTTCATCTTGGTCAGGATTTCTCTCTTGGGTATGATTGTATAAGTACAAATCTAAATCATCGTCGTGCAAAGAGCTAGTTTCGTATTCTAAAGTAGCTTTGATATATCTGGCAGGTAAACCATATAACTGAGTGATATGTTCCTGCTGTCCTGAGCTTATTGTTCTAGTTTCTGTGTATTCGTAGTTTATACGCAACTCGATATCGTCTGAATAACTTGCCTCATCAGTTTCCCCTAATTCATTAGTTATCCTAACTTTAACAGTATATAGTCCCGAATCAAAATCCCATGATGTTTCAGGTTCTGTGGCTTCTTCATCGGTGTAGAATCCTTCAGCAGCATCATAGGAAAAATCCCACTCGTATTTAGTTATAGTACTGTCTGAAATTGATTCAGCAGCTGAAAATGTAAATGTTACTTGTCCATCACTAATCACTTTTGCGTCGGTTTCATCTTCTGTGGTTGCTATTGCCCTCATTTCACTTTTGCTTTCTTCGATAGTAACTCTGACTGTTGCACTGTCAACTTTGTTTCCGTCAGTTACAGTTAGTGTTACAGTATAGATTCCCTCATTTTCGTATGAGTGAGTTATTCGCCCTTTGTTTGCAATATTGCCAATTACATTCTCTTCTTTTCCGTCGTTTTTATCAAAGTCCCAGAAATATTCCAGTACATCTCCATCAGGATCGCTGCTTCCCTTCCCAGTAAAAACGATTTCTTGGTTTGGTTCAAACGTCGTTCCTCCCTCTGTACTGGCTGAAGCTTGTGGGGCACCATTTTCAACTTCTTCATCAAGAAAATCTAAGCACCCCGATAAGAGGACCATTCCTGTAATCAACAAAGGCAACCATCTCATGCAGACTAATTCTAGTGTGCTATTATAAATCAGTTTAGCTTTCAGCTTCAGCAGCAGCCTTTCTGGATTCTTTTATCTTTTC
>CAZMPT010000029.1:0-10833 GCA_964568285.1 uncultured archaeon
AAGATAAACACTTTAGTCTGCCACCAATAGCCACTCAATGTCTGGTTTACTTGATGGTAAAATTGTAATTGTCACAGGGGGCTCCAAAGGTATTGGCTACAGTATAGCCGAGCGCTTTGTTGAAGAGGGTGCAAAAGTAATAATTTGTAGCAGAAACAAATCAGAATTATCAGCTGCAGCATCAAAAATAGGTTGCGATTCCTATCAATTGGACGTTGGAGATTCCAAAGCCATCAAGGCAATGGCCGATTGGTTCTCAAAGAAACATGAAACATTGGATATTTTGGTTAACAATGCAGGTCTAATCCGTCCTGGAACAATAAAATCAGCAACTGAAGAAGACTGGGATATTCAAATCAATGTCAATCTCAAAGGGCCTTTCCTTATGAGCAATACTTTTCTTCCTTATATGAATGATGGAAGTTCTATTCTGAATATTGCTTCCACTGTTGGCCTTAGGGCAATGCGTGGTGCAGCAGCCTATTGTGCTTCTAAAGGCGGTGTTGTCAATCTAACAAAGGCAATGGCGTTGGATTTGGCAGGTAAGATACGTGTGAATTGCATCTGTCCTGCAGTTGTTGATACACCGATGGTAGCTGAAAGGTTGAAAAGTGGAAAGGTTACAAGAGAAATCCTTGACAAAGTTCAGCCCATTGGTAGAATGGGACAGCCTGAAGAAATTGCCTCAATGGCTTTACATTTGTGTGGCCCCGAATCAGAATGGACTACCGGTTCCATAATCACGCTTGATGGCGGACAAACTGCAGGTTAATTCATGACCCAAGAATCAGGTGGAGTCTATGAGAGAAGATGGGCGATTCTTGCCGTAATGAGTCTAAGTCTTGTTATTGTGATACTCAATAATGTGACTTTGAATGTCGCATTGCCTGAACTTTCTAAAGAATTGGAAGCTGACAATACAGATCTTCAGTGGATGGTAGATGCTTATGCTCTAATCTTTGGTGGAACTCTTTTGGTCATGGGAGCAATAGGTGACCGTTTTGGACGTAAGCCAGCTCTCCAGTTAGGATTGATTATCGTAGCTATAACGTCTGGTGCTACGGCAATGTACGCATCAACGTCTGAGCACGTCATTCTTGCAAGGGCAGTGATGGGTCTTGGTGCAGCACTTGTGATGCCAGCCACTCTTTCTGTGGTAGTAGTAGTATTTCCTTCGGAAGAAAGAGGGAAAGCAGTCGGAATATGGGCAGCTATGGCAGGTGCAGGTGCTCCAATCGGTCTTATTGTTGGGGGCTGGTCAGTAGAGAATTATGGGTGGGAGATGGTTTTCTGGATTAATGTGCCTGTTATCATCCTAGCACTTATTCTTGGATTTTTTCTAGTTCCGAATTCAAGAGACAGTCAACAGCGTCCTTTGGATCTGTTTGGTTCACTTTTGTCAATTGGCGCACTTTTGTCAATCCTCTATGCTATTATCGAGGCTCCAAACGTTGGCTGGACAAGTAATGAAACTCTTGGAATCGGGGCTTTGGGTCTCTTTCTAACTTTTGCCTTCATCAAATGGGAACGAACTACTGCACATCCTATGCTTCCCATCAGTCTTTTCCGTAAGATGGGATTCACAATGGGATTAGTTGCCATTTCTCTGGCTTTTTTCGTGATGTTCTCTTTTATGTTCACTCAAATGCTGCATTTTCAGCTTGTTAGAGGACATACTGCATTGTCTGCAGCTATCCGATTCATTCCACTTCCTATGGGTTTGATGCCGGCTGCGGCAAATAGTGACAAATTAGTTGCTAAATTTGGTAATAATAATGTTGTAGCACTGGGACTAACTTTAGTATGTACAGGAATGCTATTGTTTACTACAGTAGAAGTAGACACAGAGTATCTTAGAATTGCTCTAACCTTTTTCATTCTTGGACTTGGAATGGGGCTGACTATGGCACCATCTACAACATTAGTTATGGACTCTATTCCAGAGGATAAGGCAGGTGTTGGAAGTGCTACTAATGATGCTAGTAGAGAGATTGGTGGAGCGCTTGGTATAGCTATTGGAGGCAGTGTTCTAAATCAAATATATCAGGATAAGTTGGTAATTCCAGAGGACATGGATTCTTATTCAGCGATTTTAATAGAGTCATTCCCTGCTGCTATGCGTATGGGCCTAGAGATGGGAAATTTGGAATTGATAGCTAATGCTCGTTTAGCATTTATGGATGGAATGGTTGGATCGGCAATGGTCTCTGCAGGGGTAGCACTGATTACAGCTATACTTGTCAAACTTTACATGCCAGGAAAGACAGAATCTAATTAGAAACATGGTCCGTCCTCCCGGATTTGAACCGGGGACCTGCCGGTAACTGCGGCCTCCCGTACTCACGGGATAAAAGGGAAAGACCCCTACAGCCGGCCGCTCTGGCCAGTCTGAGCTAAGGACGGTATCTGTTGTATTTAGTGACCACTATTTGTTGCTTCTTCTAAAGCATCTTCGAATTTTTGTGTCTCTAATTCCATGTTAGAATATTTTTTCCCATATTCCAGAATCTTAGCAATGAAACCTAGGCAAAGTATAACCATCAGAGCGATAAGCGCGTAAGCAGCGTATTCCCAATTTTGACCTTCCATCATAAATGGCATAGTAGCTATGCCATTCCAGAGACCATGCATTACAATCCCAAAAATATATGCTAATCCGACATATTTGGTCATTGGTTTTTCCATTTGGTTAGCATACGCAACAGCGTATCCAACTGCAGCAGGACCAACTGCATGTAGGACCGTGGAACCAATTCCCCTTACAAATGCATTTATTGTCCATGCATCAGAACCGTACCATATCAATATGAAAAGTTCGTAAAGCATGTTTTCGATTATGGCAAATCCCATTCCGCAGGCAACTCCGTAAAGTACTCCTTCATAGGGTGTTCTCAGTCTTTTCATTACAAATAGAAGTCCTATCGGTTTCAGCAATTCTTCAACTATAGGTGCAACAACAGAAACTAACATCAATTCCGGCCTTCCAAAACCACCATTGCCCAACAATGCATTTTGATCTACTTCAAGCAATCTAGCTCCGGTATCATTTAGAAGACTAGCTGGTAATGTTGAGAACATTCCCCATGCTAAGGCGATTAACACTAGTCTTTGCGGCTCAGGAGATACTACAGTTCTAGAATATATGTAACTCACCCAGATTAGTCCTGGGAAAGAGAAAGCTACCACGAAGGTTAAAGGGAATAGATAGATGAATGGCCCTCTCTCACCTAGGGCTACTATTCCCAGCGCTAAAGACATCAAGAATCCAAAAAACAATAATCCCGATTTAGGTAATTCTAATTCTTTTTTTTCGAATGAACCTATTTTTGGTTTTGTTTTTTCAGGCGTATCGCTCTTGCCTTTCCAATCTAGATCGTCTTCAATATTCGCCTTATCATAGTATACGTCACCAGTCTCTTTACTAAATTGTCCAGGATAGATAGGTCTGTATGTTGACGTTTTCACGTCCTCTCTATCGTCGTTAATTTCCTTGATATAGGGTTTATTGCTGGTAGCTACGTATCTTATGGGTGCTGGCATTTTCTGTAATATTGCTACAGTTATCAGCGCACCCGCTGCCATCAAAATCAAAATTAGAAGGCCAAGGAAAGGAATTTCAGGAAGTGTCATTGGCCTTCCGTCTTCCATAGATATCGGACCTACAATGTAGAGATACCCTAGTTGCCCTCCCATAATCAGTAGGATGTTGGCAGTTATCAATCCATAAATTCTGAATATTGCCCTATATTTCACGAATAGCTATACAAATCTACAGTTAAGATAGTTGCCTTATCATGGAGACACATTCTTGTTTTGTGATTTCAGTAATCGCTTCTGCATCTCCCTTACCGTTGTAACCTGCAGCTCCTGGATGTCCTCCGGCAGAGCCTCCATTGATATTTTCAACTTTTTCTAGTACTTTAGTAAGATTAAATCCACATGATACAATTTTATTCGATGCTCTTGTGGATAATCTCATTTCGCCTTTTTTGTTTTCTGAGGCTACTATGGCTATGTCAGCTCCTAGAACGATAAGCAGTCTGGCAGATCCAGATTCAAAAGAACCGACAAAACTGGTTGCAATTATCCATTTTCCTTCTTGGGACCATTTCATCCTCTGAGCTGCTTTTAGGAACATTGTTTTCTGTGCCAAGGGCCTTTCTCGGTCTAGAATGTTTATGATTTCTTGAGGGTCAGCTCCAGCATCACAAAGTTCACTTGCAACGTTGAATGTCTCGTTATTTGCATGCCTGAATTGACCAGTATCTGTATAGATTGCAGAAAGTAGGACTGTTGCACAGTGTTTGCTAATTTCCATTTCGAGTTCTTTTATGAATAAAAAAATTATCTCAGCGGTGCTCGTTTTTTGGGGTTGATGTATGACTTCTGTTCCCTCGGGCCATCCAATTATCTTATCATGATGATCTATAACAATTATTTGTTTTGCCTCAGGCACAGGTCCGCAATGTTCTGGGTTCGGACTATCCAAAGCGATTACAGTTCCATTCCATTTAGCAGGAGGTTTTGTCAATATTTCTTCATTTGTTATATTAGCAATGTTTTGACCAGATACACTGATTCCATCTGATGCAGAGATTGTAGCATCGGTAAATACAGTCTTCAAGGCAATAGCTGAGGCTACAGAATCAACATCGGCATGGTGATGGATTAAAAGCAGCAAATCGTCTTTGAGCGATTCTTTGATTTTCTCATTCAGAAGCATTTTTACCGCTTCCTTCCTGAACTTTTTGAAGTACAGGAGTTAGTTTCTTCTGCATTTCTTCAAGTTCTTTGTTCATTGATTTGATTTGCCCATTGAGACTCTTATTTCTAATTTCCATGGTCTCTTTCTCTTCTTCTAGTTCTTTTCTAAGTTTTTCAACATCATCCACTTTCTTCATCACTGAGCCAATTGCGCGATAAAGCACGGAGTCTTTCCCAGAATCCTTAATTTCTTCCAGTGTTCTTTCAGTCTCTCTAATTGACATGTCAATCTGAGATGTTTGTTGAGATAGAGTCTGAACCTGTTGTTGCATTTGCTGAAAGAGACTTAATTTCTCTTGAACATTCTCAGGCGTTATTTCATTCATTGCTAGCGACTCCTTGGGCACAATGTGCCCATCCTAAGAAAGAGTTTAGGGCAGCTCTTAAACTGGTCAGATCTTCCGCATCAACTTCAATTTTCAATTTTTCACCTGCAGGGTGAATTTTCACATTAACTTTTGGCAATCCTGCCTTTGCCTCTACATCCAATGCTTTAGCAATAGCTTTGGTATCTTTTCCGGTTTTCAAGCTCACTTGAGCTTTCATCAATCAGAAACAACGGTTTTTTTGGTGGAAGGCCTTATCTTGTAGAAAATCTTCTCACCACAAACACGGCATGTAAGACCGAGAACTTCCAAATCCATGTCTAATTTTGTACCACAGTTAGCACACTTGTAGTTAACCATTATCAGTCCTCCCTAGTTGGATAGTATGCTCCGCTTGCAAATTGATAATCACAACTGTTACACTTGAATATTCCAGTGGAAACACGTTTGACATTTACTTTAGAGCACGAAGGACACTCGTGCTTTTGTTTTTGTTTTTTCTCAACTGCCCCTAGTCTTCTTCGAACTGATACACCATATCTTGATCCGAATCGGCCAGTGCTTCCAACTTTCTTTGTCCCTTGACTCATCCTGTAGCACCTTTCAGAGCCTCACGTAAAACGTTATCGGCACTTCTAGCAGTCTTGACAGCATCTCTTACTTCAGCATCAGTGAATGCACCATTCATACCTTTCTGAGCAGCTCTGAGGTTTCCATCTTCATCATGTGCTACGGTTATTCTAGCACTCATAACACATTCTTCATCATATGTAGGGTCCAATACTACGGAATTGCCAATCTTAGCAAATGTACATGAGATGGGCCAGCAGGTTACAGGAAGATCAACATCTTTGTCTGCTATTCCATGTTGAACGTTTGGAATCTTTGCGTTAGAAAGAGCGGCTGCTGAAGCCAACGTACAACAATCGAACAAGTTACCACCGTTATCTAGAATGTGTAAGTCTATGTAGACCATCCATACTTTTTCTCCTTCTTCTATACAGAGAGCTCCGAAATCAATCATACGAGATTCCCTTATCCCTCTATCTACAACCCTAGCCAATTCTATTGATCGTTCTCTTGGAGGTCCTGGATCAAATGACTGATCTGCCAATGGTGCTAATTCTGTAGAGGTTGTCATCGTACCACTTTTTGGAGAATCAGGATAGGGCGTTCCAATCAGCAATTTTACTCCGCAGAGAACCTTGGTATTTCCAAGATGAACCATTGCCGATCCCTCAGCAGTATTAATCAATCCAGTCTCAATTTTAACTTCTCTGAAGTCGTTTATGCTTCTACCATCAGCTCTCTTGCCTTCGGCAGCTAGGGATTCCATATGTCCCTTCATCAGGTTTGAAACACTGTCGTTACTCATGCGCTTCCTCCATATCTGTCTTCAAGTGCCTTCCTTTGAATCTTATACAAATCCATGCATCCGCTTGTGGCGAGATCAAGTGCCTGCTCAAATTCATCAGGTGTCAAATGTCCATCCAATTGTAGTAAAACTATCTCCCCAGTACTTGGTATTATTGCAAGTGGCAGGTCAGCTTGGCCATAATTATCTTCTTCTTTGTTCAAATCCAGAACAACCACGTCATTGACTTTTCCAGATGCACAAGCAGGTATCATATCTCTCATAGGTATTCCTGCGTCTGCCAATGCAACTGATGCTGCAGTCAT
Organism: uncultured archaeon; assembly: GCA_964568285.1. Lineage (GTDB taxonomy): Archaea > Thermoplasmatota > Poseidoniia > MGIII > CG-Epi1 > CG-Epi1. Next base: position 6,771 of record CAZMPT010000029.1, read on the forward strand.
TGCCGCGCACCTTGTTCCGGCATGGGCTTCAACAACTTGCATATCAACTCTAATTGACGCTTTCGGAAATTCTTCAACCATGACTACTTTTTCAAAAGCTTGTGACACAATATAGGAAATTTCACTAGATCTTCGGTCTAGACCGGGTCTTTTTCTATCATTCACACTGAAAGGTGCCATTGTGTACCTAGCCTGAACTATTGCTCGATCAGCTTTTTGCTTGTGTCTAGGATGACATTCCATTGGCCCAAAGACACCAGCATAGACCTTGTTGTTACCCCATTCGAGATAGCATGATCCATCTGCATTGTCTAAAACACCAGCGACTATCTTCACTTCTCTCAGTTCGTCTGCTTTTCTTCCATCTAGTCGAACACCATTCTTTATCAATTCCATATCTGTTTGTCCAGCCATTTTATTTCTCCAATAATTTTTCTATTTTCTTTGTTAATCCTTTTGAGGTTGATTCACCGTTTATAGTTTCTATTGCCTTCTGAGCGAGAGCAATGCCCTCACCTTTTCCATCAATCCAGATGTAACCATTTTGTCCAATTTGAATTCTGGTCTGAGTCTTTTCTCTAATAGTGGTAATCATAGATCCCTGTTTACCAATAACTCTGGAAACATTTGCCGTGTCGACCTTTACTACAGTACCCGAATACAGTTTTCTGCAATCATCTTTTTTCAATGATATTTGATGTGAACCTGCAGCATCAACCATGAAAACTTCAGCCCATATTGCATCACCAATCGCTAGAAATCTTGCAGTATCGCCAAAGGGTACTTTCCATCCAGATTCACTGTGATGTAATGTAGAGTTAAATGAAGAACCAATGTCCATTCTCCATACTGAAGGTCCAGTTTCAACACATATGGCTACAATCTTGTCTCCAACTTTGGGATTATATCTCCCAGTAATCGGATTTACATTCACATATCCAGAGCGATCACTTGAATGCCCTAAAACAGAGGAGTGAACTCTTCCCTCACTCCTGAAAATCCCCCGTCCGGGTTTACTCTTTGTATCAAGTAAATCTCCTGGCAAAACTAAACTTCTAGAGCTACCACTATCTGAATTATCGCTTGTTTCTTTGCTCATCGTAAATCATCCTTTTTTTCCTTCTAACTACATTCCTTCGCAAACTCAGGTCTATTTGAAGATTTCTTTAGTTAAATTATAGAATTTTAGTTTCGGCCGTACCTTTAGTTACAGACCCTAGAACATCCTCTAAACGATTGTATGACGCTGCAGACATTTCCATTATTCCAACCCAGCTTCCATCCTTTTGATACTCTTCATTTTCAATTTTCCCAATTCCAGACAATTGTCCATAACATTTTCCTACGTGTATAGCTTGTATTTTTACTGCTACACGAATTTTCTCAAATGAAATAGGGATTAGAGCTTTTATTTTCTTAACAACATTCTCAACTTGTTTTTCTACAGGTTCCATAGGGTCTACAGAATATCTTGCTTCTTCTATCGCATTTTCTATTCTTTGAGGAGGATGAGCTCCCCCAGTTTGTGGATTCATTGCGTTTGCTACAATTTGAGCTATAATCTGTTTCTTTTTTAGTTCAACCATTTCTTTTCTTTGCTGGGAAGTTAGTTGTATAGTGCCTTCATCTAAGATTTTCTTGTATATACTTACCAGCTCTAGTGATCCAAAAGTATTGTTAACTAGTATGTCAGGTGCTCTTTCACCTTTGGAGCTGTCACTCCAGATTCCGTCTGCAGCAATAGCATCCTCCCAATCAATTTCTTTACCTTCACCGTATTCTTGTGCAGCTTTTGGATCTACCAAAATTTCGAAACGATTTCCACCAGTTTCAAATCTGGCAGTTACCGCATCCTCAAGAGATACCATTACTTGACTTTCTTTACCGCCCTTGCTACTTCTTCAGAACTTAGAGTATGAAACTCTTTTTCCAGACTTATGGCTGCAATTTCAACAAATTCATTTTCCAGCTGACTTTCACTCACAGCTGCAAGTCCTTTCAGGCCTAGATTTATGGCTTGTGTTTTCGTCATATTTTCTTTGAAGTCTTTTTCGAATACTTCCATGACTTCATTTCTTCCAGCCCCTATGCCACCAGCTTTGTAAGACATCATGGCTCCAGAAGGGTCTGTTTCATAGAGGTGAGGGCCAGAAGCATCAATACCAGCCACTAACATTGCCGTACCGAATGGCCTAACGCCCCCATATTGAGTATAGCTTTGTTTAAAATCGCAAAGTTTTTTGACTAGTGATTCAACGGCTAAATTTTCACTATAATTGAATGAATTAACTTGACATTCGATTCTGGCCCTATCTACCAAGGCTCTTGCATCAGCAACTAAGCCAGAGGTTGCACAGCCTATATGATTGTCAATTTTAAAAATTTTTTCGATGCTGATAGGCTCAATTAGTTTTGACCTCCCCGGCCTGTACTTATCGACTATTAGAACCACTCCATCCTTGAACTTGACACCGACTGTGGTTGTCCCCCTTTTTACTGCCTCTCTGGCATATTCTACCTGAAATAATCTCCCATCAGGAGAAAATACTGTTATAGCCCGGTCGTAGGCCATGTGTCCTGCTTGCATTAAAAATCCCTAATTGCCACGGTCTCAGATAGTAAAAAAGGGTATCGGTAGATGGCTTAATTATTAAACGTCCAGTATTTAGCATAGTGTGCGCAAGGTCTTGATTGTAGCCATTTTGATGCTCACACCAGGCTGTCTGGACACGACTCCCGAAGAGCTCTCAGACATTCAGATACAACTTCCTTTTGCTTCAGTTATTGAGGGAGACATGGCTAGTTTTGAAGCTGCGGGTAAGAAGCATAGTGGTGCTAAGTATCTTTGGGACTTTGGTGATGGTTCTGGAGGAACTGGTGAGGCAGTTCAACACGTTTTCGAAGAGGAAGGGCAGTATACAGTAACTCTGACTGTTGTTGATGAAGAGGGCCGTATAGGTACAGCAAAAGAGAGCATAGAAATTCTTCATCGCAATGAACAACCAGTAGCTAGCCTAGCCTCAACTTATGGGGGTGAAGGTCAGGAAGTAAAAGTCAATAGTCTAGTGTTCTTTGATGGTGGTTCGTCTAGTGATCCTGATGGTGACATTCTTTCTTTTGAATGGGATTTTGGTGACGGTTCTACTGGAGTTGGAATACGTCCGAATCATTTCTATGAATCGGTTGGAAATTTCACGGTGGCACTAACCGTCACTGACACAGGTAATTTATCTAGTACAGTAGAGAGTTGGGTCCTAGTTGCAATGAGAACATTTAGCATTTCATTCCAGGAATATATAGTAACTATTCCTACACTTGCAGGATACACAGCAGAGGGTGATGAAACCTTAGAACAACACATTTACCCTTATAATTTAACAAGTGTTTCATATAATTTACAGTGGGTCGAGGACGAAGAAGCTGATGCTAGTCAGGACCTTATCAGTTATCCAGACAATTTCACTTTGAATGTAATGACTAATTATCTTCTTAATTTAACTGAGTCTGGAACAAGTGGAGATATGTCTATTGGATTTGTAGATTTGAGCACAATACCTGCCGATTTTGTTATATCCATGGAGTCAACAACAGACGTATGGAATCATCTCTTCGAAAGTGGTTACACAAGTGCAAAAGGTCAAGGTCCTTGGGATACAACTATAGTTTGTAACGAAGCCAGTTCGATAACAGATCTTGGTTTGAACAGCTTTCTTGATACCGATGAAGGGAACGATTGGTTCCTTGATGTAGAATATTTATATTACACAGCAACTATAATAGAGATTTAATTAGATTCTTCTTCAATTAAACCTAGCTGTGAGGCGAAATATTTCAATGTTTCGTTAGGGGCAGTGTAATCCCTCCCACCTTTTTCTTTTGCAACTTCCAATAATGCAAAAGCACTTTCTACAGCCCCTTTGACATTTTCAGGATTTCTTTTGAGAGCAAGATGGTAATTACAAATCGCAAGATTGTGCCATGCGCGAGGTTCTTCTGGATCGACTTCAGTTGCTCTTTTGTAATGTTCTTCAGCCCTTTCAAGTCTTTTTTCGGCCCACGCTGC
>CAZMPT010000029.1:10933-12064 GCA_964568285.1 uncultured archaeon
TCATTGCCATTCCTATCTAGACAATGAATTTTACAGTCCCATCCTCCGATAAAAAGAGCATCTCCATCTTTTTCTATTGAAACATCCCACAGGGAATCACTTCTTTGTTTTTCCCATATCAAATTTCCATCATTGTCTAGGCAGTAAAGGAATTCGTCACCACATCCAACGACGGTAGAACCATTTCTTGAGATTCCAACTCCTACCATCGCGCGGTTTGTTGGATATTCCCACAATTGAAGTCCACCTTCTGTGAACAAAGAGATTGAGTCACCAGTCCCTATTGCAATGAATTGACCATTAGGGTCAACGTCCATAGACCAAATTGATTTTCCTATAGTTTGTTCCCATTCGACATTCCCTAGTGAATTGAACATTTTAACTTTACAATCCTTTCCGCCACAGACAACTTTATTTCCGTTACCTAAAACCGCTAGACCGTGTATTCCTTCATCGACATCTTTCTCCCAGTTTTGCTTTCCCTCCCTTTCAGATAGTGATAATGTTCCGTTACGATCTGCAGCAGCTATTCTTCTCCCGTCTTCTGAACATGATATGCAGACTACAGGTCCAGGCAACATCAAATCAAAAACTGTTTTTTGGGCCATTACTTTACCCTCGGCAATAAGCATGATATTTATCTCTTGTTCCGGTCTCTCAGCAACAAATAAATTTATATAAAGCGCGATTGTGGTAACACACTGACTTTGATGTGATGCTGGAGATATCCGCCAGAATCATTAATCTCAAGTCATTCGCAAATTGGTGTATAAAATGACAAGCAATCGCATTGCATTCGTGTTCGCTATGGCTGTATTGGCCGTGTTTGTATCTTCCAGTACGGAAGCTGCTCCTCCAACGCTCAATAATCCGGCAATAATTCCAGATGATTCTAGAGTAGACGGTATTGAACCTATGCAATTCACTATTGAGTATGAGGATACTGATGGTGATTTTCCTACGTCGTTTAAAGTTGTTTTTGATGGTGTAAGCACAGAAGTGGATATGGTCTGTGCAGCAGACGAAGATGCCTGTAACAGCGGTGCAAATCCAGATGGAATTTGGGTTATTGCTGATGGTAATGAACCATTGGCGGAAACGCTTGTTGCTAGTGTAGGTAGTGATGAAATC
>CAZMPT010000030.1:0-12017 GCA_964568285.1 uncultured archaeon
AATGTATCTCCATCAACAACTTCCGTAACTGTCATGTTGTAATCTTGAGTTTCTTCTGCAAATGGAATTTTGGTTGTTATTTCTGCGTCTTCACAAGGATTGTGGCCTTCTGGGTGTGTGTCTGCAAGCATTTCTGCAAAATCATCACTTGTAACATGACACAACAAATACAAACCAGATTCTTCAAGGAATTTCATTACATCATGATGAATATCTCTGTCATTTGGATTTTTAGCTAAGTCAAAAATCCCTTGTCGGCCATAATAATTATCTTTTGGAGTCGCTCCGTCTGTAAATGTTGTTTCCTTAATTTCTCTTATTTCAAGTTCACTAACTAATGCATTCCATTCATCTTGATTTACGGTCGCGATATCATACATCAAGGCATTACGGATTGGAAACATAATGGCCATTACTTTGTGGAATGCTTTCTCATCTTCACTGAAGCCCTCCTGAGAAGATTGAATTAATTGGTCTCCATCAAATGCCGGAGTTCCTCTTGCTTGAAGCGTGGTTCCTTCTGAATTAGCAGCCAATGCTTCGTCGACTCCAAAAAGATAATTTCCTTCTCGATCTACAATATTGTCTGTGCCTGGTTCTAGACTTTCTTGATGTGGAGTGCCTGTGAATATGCAAAAACCTTCTGAATTGATTTCACAAGAATAGGTGTCTTCTGGCTTTTCAGAGCCATCTTCTGAAGAAGGCTCTTTTACGGATTCATCTGATTGTTTTTCTTCTATCTCTTCAGATTCTTCAAGACAACCTACAAAAGATGTCAAAAGCAAACAAATTACCAACAAATATGCTTTATTCATGATACTTCACTTTCTCCGCTATCTCTAGTTATCTCAGATATACTTGGTAATCTCAATACACCCTGGTGAAACAAAGCACCTCCAATCACTAGATAACCAGCTAATGTAGCTACATTAACCAATATCGAATCATGGACGTCATAGTGTATGTTCTCTAGTGCACTAGCATAAAGGAACGCTAGGAAAAGATAGAGGAAACCCAGCCGTCCGGCTACTCGCGGCCCATTATCATTGATTATTCCATAAGCTACCCACATCCCAGCACCCCCAAGGAAAAGAACAGTACCAAAACCGAAACCAGCTACGAAAAGAACATCAACAACAGTCATGTCTGGATATCTTTCTTCAGTCATCAGGAGTTTCCAGAATTCTACCGCCCCTCCAAAGAACAATCCAAAACCAGCTGAGTAGAATGGCGCTGCAGGTTCAGATTTGAAGGTATTGAGATTCACTCCAATGAATAAGAACATCATGAGGATGATTGGTGAAACTAGAATCATTGCTGCATATCCCGTATCTACTGAATAGCTATCTATTCCTCCTAGTATCATTATGATATCAGCAACTGTACCACATACAACACCTATACCACAAGCTAGGTACAATTTTCGTTCTACTAATCTATCTTCGACATTTTTTATCATCCAGAAGAATAGTGCTGTCGCTGGTACGATATAGGCCAGCATTCCCAGTACATTTCCTTGGAATATGACAGAATCCATTATGGTCTTTTCCTACTTAGAGCGATTGCTGTCAGAATTATTGTTAATGCAGAGACACTCATGGAAATTGCTGAAAGTCCCTCATCTTCAGTATCTCTTATTCCATGTGTGTCGACGATATATTCTCTTATTGTGATTGAATTTATGTGTACTTCATACAAAGGTCGATCAGGCCCACCTAGCACTCTAGGTGCGCTACCATCACCGTCAGCATCGTTAGTGGTTGGGACTGCTGCAGCGGCCTGCACTAGTTCTATTCCTTCTCTCACAACTCCGAAAACTGCATACCCAGGATCATCTTCCTGACTCCGATTTCCATTATCCAGCCCGTGCTGAGGACCATCACAGATGTAGAATTGACTGGTTGCCGAGTCTGGATCGAGTCCTCTGGCCATTCCGATTGCTCCATTGATATGTGTCAGATTGGCATTTGCTTCAAACGGAATAGTCTCTGAGGAACCACCTTCTCCACATGACGCGTCAGATATTGGTACTGGATACACTCCACTAGCCTTACAGTCCGGATCACCACTCTGTATCACAAAATCGTTGATTATTCGGTGAAAGTATATGCCATCGTAAAATGATTGATTGACCAAGTCAACAAAATTTGTAACGGTAATAGGTGCCCAATTAAGGAACAATTCTATAACTATTTCGCCTTGAAATTCATCTCCACCAGCTATACCTGAATCGTATGTAATATTGATTACAACGATTGGATTTCCCTCGTATGAATTCTCCATAGGGCTTGCATCTGCAACAGTTCCTGGTGAAAATAGAAGAATCACAGACAGGAGAATAGCTATCCTCATATCTCGTCTATATATGGTGTCTTTTTACGATTATAGCTTACCGATGTAGTCCTTTTCGGGGGTCGTTATCTGTTCCCCAAGCCATTGCGAATTCCTTTGTCTTTTCGTACAATTCCTCGAAAGAATCCCACACATACAATATTGGCTGGTACTTGGTAACATCATACGGTTGTGTTTCCATTTCCTCAAAGTCAGGTGTTCGATATTCAATTGTAGGACTGCACACACAAGCTTCATTTTCTCCACATCCTGCTCCTTCAGTACATGCATGTTCCATTTCTCCAAAAGAGGAAAGTAGTCCAGGTCCAACGGCTTTGACCTCACCATTTTCTCTACATGCACCAAATTCAAGTATGAACCAATAGACGGATCCAAGTCTCTTGACTGCAGCTTCACTTTCAGTCCTCATATCAGCTTCGCCGAATAGAATATTCAGTTCAGCCCATTCAGGTACTCCTAGCATTGCAGTATGCCCTACCAATTCATGCACAACATCTGGTTCTGGAGTATAGAATGGTCTCGAGGAGTGTCTGATGTATTGTGTTGATAGAAAGACTTTGTTTGCCAGAGCAGTATGGAATGTTTTTGGATGTACAAGCCCACCAACGGGTTCTTGCCTGAATCCTGTTAATTCCTGAAGTGTTTCACTGACTTCTTGGAGTTGTGGAATCCTGTCATTGGGGAGTCCTAATTTTTTTGCATTATTGATATATTGACTACATGCATATTTTTCGTGAACTGGAGTTATGCGTTCCATTATAGCTGCCCAAACAGCATCCTCACCTTCAGAATAAGGGGCATGGGGAATTTTCTTGCTCCTTCTTTCATCCATAGACATTTTGTTCCATTCCAAAGCAATCTTTGCAATTTCATTTCTTCTGGCCCTATATCCTTCATCTTGGAATCCGGGATGGTCAGGATCAAGTTCGACAAAAACGTTGCCACCGACAATCTTTACGGCCGAATTTGCTTCATCTGTGTCTTCACTAACTCCTTCTTCCGGTCCGTGCATAGATTATCACCAGCTCAGGCATAAGAGAGTTATAATTAAAACAATAGTCTATCGTATTTTTTACATTGTATTAGTTCGTGATAATCATTAAATAGTAAAGTTAGGCGTTCTTGCATTGTGGATAGTGAAAAAGAAGATAGAACACTCACAGTAATCATGATATTATCAGTTTTGGGATTGATTGATTCCTTGTATTTGTCCTATTTGCATCATATCGTTAGTGAAGGTGGAGGCTGCCCAACACAGAATCTTCCTGGATTGGATTGTGGTGAGGTTTTGGCTAGTGATCAAGCTGTGTTGTTGGGAATACCAGTGGCTTGGCTTGGAGTTCTAGGTTTCGTTGGTCTCTTCTCACTTTCACTCGATCGCTATCTTAATATGGACGTGGAAAGGACGCGTTACAACATCCTCCTACTACCTGTAATGGGTATCATTGGTAGCATTTTTGGAACGTATTTGACTTACGCTGAAGCTTTTATCATACACCAGTGGTGTCCATTTTGTCTTACGGCCTTTGCCCTTACACTGGGCGCAACGTTTTTTGCGTTGAAGACGTACGGCATGGAACTGATGAACTACATTAGAGGAAAAGATGGCATCTAAACGAAGACGCAAGTTACAACAGAAAGCAGATAGACAAGTCGACCCGAGGATGCAGGCTCGTAGAGACTCTTTCAATGACACACTTTGGAGATTTGGTCCTCCATTTGTTGCAATTGTGATTCTTCTGAGCATTATTTTTGTGGTTTTCATCTACGAACCTGGTAATCCAATGGCTGAATCATGGAAACTGGAGGAAGCCTCAACAGGAGATATTTATTCATCAGATGATTACTACGATACGGATCGACTGATCCTCGTTGAATTTTTCCACTCAGAATGCGGCCATTGTAACAATCAGGCACCTATACTGAGAGACGTATACGACAATTATATGGATGCGTCAAGTGAGAATTATACCACCTCTCTTCAAATGTTTTCGATTGGAGGTTATAAACTATCAACAAACACAGATGGCAAGAATGATATAGCTAATTTCAAATTCAAATACACTCTACAGTGGCCTCATCTGTATGACACTTCAGGTGAGCTGATGAGAGACTATGGTTTCAGTTCATATCCTTCCTTGATTTTAGTTAAAAATAATGAAATAGTTTATTCAGGTAGTGGGACCAAGACTTATGAGCAATTAGTTAACGAAATAGAAAAACATCTATAGTCGTAAATTATTTAACAACTGTATTGAATAGAAAATTAATGAATAGGAAGGGATTATTCTCTCTGCTTTTGTCACTGTTATTTGTATCATCGGGGTGCCTTGAAAGTCTTGAGCAGGACAATGCAGGTTTCTGGGGAGACGATTGTGAGGAAGTTGCAGATGAGATATGTAAATCAGGCCCAGCACCAGATTTCGAACTGGTGGACCAATTTGGACAGCCTGTTAACATGTCCCAGTTTGACGGGAAAATCGTTCTGATAACATTTGTTTATACTCATTGTCCAGATGTTTGCCCAGCCGTCACCTACCAAATGAAGAAATTGTCTGAAGAATTAGGTGAGGATTATAATGAATCAGTTGTATTTCTTAGTGTAACTGTTGATCCAGAGAGAGATACTCCTGAAAGGTTAGCCTACTTTGCTGAATCCAAGGATGCATCATGGCAATTTTTGACTTCAGACACCAATGCACCTGTTGGCCACATGTCATCAATTTGGCAAGATTATGGAGTATACGTCAATATTGATGAAGAAGCGTGCGGAGGTAATGGCCATTACATGGAAGGATACGAGGGTTGCCACTGTAATCCTGGATACATTCAGGATCCTTGGAACGTAGACAGTTGTATAGATAATCCAGATTATGATAAAAATGCTACTTTCGAGGATGGAACACTTGAGGATGATATACTCACAGCTCTTGATATGTGGGCAAATGGGAATGTTAATGCAGATGAGTTGATGAATGGCACAACTATCCTTGGTCAATCTGTGCCTGGAATCAGTCAACTTATCTCCCAAAGAATATCACAAGATTGGAAGTTGGATGATATGAATGGCACGGAGCATTCTTCTTCTACATATTATGCACAGAATCTTACTTTACTTGAGTTCTTTCACACGGGCTGTCCACATTGTCATGATCAGATTCCAGAATTACAGGAATTTCATACAAATCATTCTTCAAACGTCAGCATAATCTCAATTGGAGGTTACAGTCTTGGAGGCAATATGGATAATGTAAGTAATATTGAAAACTTCACAGTTAATCACAATACAACATGGCCTTATCTGTACGATGATTCAAACAGTTTGATGCATGCTTTTGGAATGACTGGTTATCCTGGTTGGGTATTGCTTGATGGAGATCAAGTAGTCGGGACAACCACTGGCAAAAAAAGCTATGAACAGTTAGAATCTTTTGTTGCAGAACGTTCAGCTAGAGCAAATATTAGTGAGCAGATGATTGAAATATTAGATTATCTTGGACATTGGGAACAGGGCCACATATCAGATGAGGAAATAGTTGAGATAATCGCTGATGGCCTGAATTATGAATATGAAGAATCTGAAGAGAACAGTAATTATGGAGTCAGTCACTCAGCCAAACTTTACATCATAGATCAGCAAGGGAATATGAGAGTAGTATGGCGCGGGTATGAGTGGACTTGGGCTTCGGTTTACCATGACGTGGCTATGCTTCTTTAGTTTAGTAAGACCCAAATACCCTCTTTGTATCCCAAGTATCATGACACTCTTAGCTTTCAGTGATAGTGGTCTGGTTTTTTTTGACTATGATTTCAGTTATCTCAACATAATGGCTGCCGTCATTTCACTTTTCGTGGGAATAATAATGACTCAATCAGGATTGGATAAGATCTTCAATTGGGAAAGTGAACTAGAATTCATGACCGAGAAGTTCTCAAAGACTATTCTTGCTAACTTATCCACTATAGGCCTCATACAAGTGACAATATTGGAAACCCTTTCAGGTTTGCTATCTTTGCTAGGTTCTGTAATGACCTTGTTTTATGGTGACGAATCATATGGAATAATGGGTCTGCTGTTAGCTGCAGGTTCTTTTTGCATTCTTATGGCCGGACAGCGTATATCAAAAGATTATGATGGCTCTGCCGCTTTGGTGCCATATTTCATATTGATTATATTCGGACTGTTCGTTTACAGCAGTTAGAGCCCACAGATAGTTCTGAGGTCATCAACAGCACCAGGTGATGTCAATCCTACAGCTAGGAATAAGACTATTAGGAAGAAAACTGGAACTGCTGCAGTTCGATTAACTAAAGGCGGATCCCAAGTCATATGCATAAAGAAGGATCCAATAAACCAACATTTAATCGCTGCAATTCCAAAAAGGATTACCATAGTTATCGCGAAAGAGAATTCTTGGAGGATTGCTCCTACTTCCAATAACGTCCAAAAAACCAACCACGCGAATACTTTCACAAAGCTTTCAATGGGATTGTCACTCTGACCAAACGTAACCCATGCTGGGAATGAATGATCATCATGATGTTCATCGTGGCCGTTTTCGGTTTCTTGTTCTTCTTCGCTCATTTTACCTCAATACAAATAAAAGAATGGGAATACGAATACCCAAACTACGTCTACGTAGTGCCAGTATAGACCGAATAATTCGATCGTGTCGTGATATTTCTCATTGTAGCCTTCCTTGTTGGCTTTGGCAATAAGATATCCTAGTGCCAGAAGTCCCACGAAAACGTGAGCTCCATGTGTTCCTGTAGTAATGTAAAATGTGGTTCCTTCTAGACTAGTATCCAGCCAAAATCCGTGTTCATATTTTGGAGCCACACAATGATGTGCTATATCCTGTCCTTTAGTAACACTACAGTGGTCACCCCAAAAGTGTCCGTTTTTCATTTCCCACCATTCATATGCTTTCAAGGCAAGGAAAAGTGCCCCTAGGAAGAATGTAGCCATCAAGTATCTGGTTGCAGCTTTTGAATTGTTATTTCTGGCCGCATAAAGTGCCAGAACCACTGTTAAACTACTCAACAGAAGTGCGAAGGTGTTTATCACGCCAAAGATCAAGTGAGAACGGATAATGTCTGCTGCAGGAACCCAACAGTCCTCAAATTGTAATCCACAGTCTATTCCAGGATCATAATCAGGCACAGCAGCTCTGTATCTCAAGTATGCACTGAGTAGCGTACTGAAGACCATTACTTCTGTCAATAGAAATATCCACATTCCAAATTTACGAGTAGATATACTTGCCCAGAATGGGTGATAACTTTCAATCTCTTCCCCTTCTTCAGAGTCTTGAGGCCAGTAGTCCTGAACCCACATCATGAATCCAGTTATCATTCCTGCAATTCCTACAATAAAAACGAACCAGTAGCTGGAATCACCATCTTTGCTTTCGCCACCTGCAGTAGCCATCACCAGTCCAAGAAACATAATGGCTACACCGACAGAGAAGACCAAGGGGGCTGGAGTTCCATGGTGTCCATGTTCTCCACTCATTCATTTCCCTCCTCAGCCGATTCCAGAGTTGGAATCTCTTTGAAACTGTTATGTGGTGGTGGTGAGGACGTTGCCCATTCAAGTGACCAACCGCCCCATGGGTTATCGTCGGCTTCTTCACCATATTTGAAAGAATAAATGAGATTATAGACTAATATGAGTTGAACAATACCAAATATGAATGCACCTATGCTAATCAATTGATTTAATTCAGTGAGCGAACTATCATAGCTAGCATATCTTCGAGGCATTCCAGCGAGTCCTACATTATGCATAGGGTAGAATGCTACATTGAAGGAAATAAAAGATAAAACGAAATGAAGCAACCCTAATTTTTCATTCAACATCTTTCCAATCATTTTGGGGTACCAATAGTAAACTCCCGCTAGGAATGCAAACAATACGCCACCTACTGCAACGTAATGGAGGTGTCCAATCACGAAATAGGTGTCATGAAGTGCAATATCTAATGGAAGCATGGCAAGTATCACTCCCGTGATTCCACCTATTGTGAAAGTAAGGATGGTGCCCAGAGCGAAGAGCATAGGGGTTTTAGTTACTACAGAACCACCAGTCATTGTAGCCAGCCAATTGAAAATTTTGATTCCTGTGGGCACTCCCACAAGCATTGTTGTTAACATTACAACAAATCTGAACAACGGATCAGCCCCACTTGTAAACATGTGATGACCGTAGACAATGAACGAGATAATCCCAATACTAGCCATCGCATATACCATTGAAGTGTAACCAAAAATCGGTCTTCGGGAGAATGTAGATACAATTTCAGACAGAACGCCAAAAGCAGGGAGAATCAAGATGTAAACCTCAGGATGTCCGAAGTACCAGAACAAGTGCTGCCATAACACAGCATCACCACCTGCCTCAATATTGAAGTAAAGAGTTCCAAATGTCCTGTCGGCCATCAGAAGAATAAGTGCTACTGTGAAAACAGGAATGGATAATAGCAGTAAGAATACAGTGATGAACATCGACCACGTATAGAGTGGCATTTTCATGAACGTTACACCTGGTGCTCTCATCCTTAATATGGTGGTTAAGAAATTAATCGCTGTCAACGTAGATGATGCGCCTAACATTATCTGTCCAGCAACCCAGAAATCCGTTCCCGGCCTAGTGGCAGTAGCACCAGAGGAGTATGGAGCATAACCAGTCCATCCTACGTCTCCAGCACCTCCAGTGAAATAACCTGCATAAATCAATAGACCTCCCGTTGGAAGGAGCCAGAAACTCAATGCATTAAGTCTGGGGAAGGCCAGATCTCTGGCCCCTATCTGAAGAGGGACAAGATAGTTTGCAAATCCAAAGATAATGGGCATGGCAGCCATGAATATCATGGTGGTCCCATGCATGGTGAAAGTGGAATTATATTCCTGATCCGTCATGAAGTCACTGTCAGCTTCGAAAAGCTGCACACGGATTAGCAGAGCTAGAAAACCTGCGATAAAGAGAAAGATAAAACCAGTGGATATGTACAATAGTCCGATGTATTTGTGGTCAGTTGTAGTTAACCAAGGATAGATAGCCTTCCAAGCGTCTTTCAGGACTTCTTCAAATGATTGTTCATTTGTTATCATCCGATTTCCAATGACTACAACACCTAGAGTTATAGCAAGGACTGTGAAGGCATAGATGGCCTTCTGAGGGCCTGTTAATCCGTCGACATGTTCATCAGAAATAGCAACAGCATTTACTCCCATGAGATTAAAACTGCCTGAATTCCAGTAGTCGTTCCCACTTGCATCAGCTCCGTTAACAGAGTTTCCGTATACAGAGAATGTAACAATCACATCATCCTTGTCTGGAGCAGTCCAACTAAAGCTCCATCCTCTGTAATCATTTCCTTCAGCAGTATGTGTTAAGTGTGTTTCACCAAATGGTTTCTGTACGTTAGTATCGTTTTCAAGTGGTTCAAGCACTCCGTGGGTTGCTTTGATAAAGAATCCACCATAATTGTCACCTTTTACGTCATCATTTGGCCCTCCACTTATGTTCAAAGTTAGTGTATAGATCCCTCCAGCTGTAAAATTTGCTGGGAGTGTTAGTTCGACACTGACACTAGTTGTGGGTTCTGGACCGTGACAGTTACAGCCATTTGCTTCTACGACACCCGTAGTAGGACTAGTAATGCCTGTGGGAAACCCATCACTCGTTGGAAAAGCAGATATTGCCACCAGAATGGATATCAGAAATCCGACACTCAGAACCTTTAGACTCTTACGGTTCATTAGGCCTCCGTGATATAGATGTCCGCCAGCATTCTGGAATGACTTTCTCCACAATACTCAGCACAGTACAAGTTGTACTCCCCAGGGTCAACATGACCTGTATCTACCCAGACTAATGTCTCAATATTCGGTACGGCATCATGTTTGACACCAATTTCAGGAATGTAAAATGCGTGTAGAACATCATTACTATTGATATTAAAACGCACCATAGTACTATGTGGAAGCTCTAGACAGTCGTAAGTAGTTCTTTCGTTTTGCTGCCGAACACCTTCTTCATTCAATTTTCCACACTTTGTAAAGTCTTCTGGAATTTCGTAATCATCAGGGTAATCAAAAGTCCACTGCCACTGGCTGGCAGTTACTTCGATAACGATGTCAACCTCATCTTCTTCGGGTATGGCCCACAAATAGTCTAAGGGCGCCAGCGAAATAAACGTCAACCATACCGCTAGAATCAGTGGTGCAATAGTCCAGGCCAATTCTACTTTAACATCTCCTCTTTCATGAGGGAAAACACCCGCTTTCAGAGAATCTTTGTGTTCAGGGTCACCTTCTTTGTGTCTGAAGTAGATTAGATTGTAACTCATCCACACAAAGACTATCAGTCCGACAATTAGAGACCATATGAAAACTTGCCAAACCAATCCGCCATATCCTCCGCTAGTTCCACCAAAATCTTCCCAAAGAGAAGGGGTCTCAAAGTAAATCAGGTCATTAATTAGTGACATTTTGTTGCCTCAAGAAAGCACGGTGTTTTTCTGCATTTGAGACGGGTTTATAAAGATACAATCCATCGGATTTTTTACGATAAGAATTGACTTAGATTGATGTAACTCATCTCGTCTACAATCACTGTGATAAATAGCATATACAGATATATGTTTGAATATTTGAATAGTTCCCAGGCATCATCTTCCTTCTTGCTGTTAAGGAGCACCCATGACCTGTAGACAAAGTATCCAGTCAGAGTCAGGCCAATTATCAGGAAGAGCAATCCTAGTTCTCCTAAAACAATCATTGCCAAATTGACGATAGTCAGTAAAATCGAATATCCCATTATGTGTCTTCTGGTGACGTCCTCACCTTTGACGACAGGTAGCATTGGAACGCCCGCCTGACCATAATCTCTTCTCTTGGAGAGTGTCAATGCCCAGAAGTGGGGAGGTGTCCAGACGAATATGACTGCAACCATGAGCCATGGTAAAACAGAGTAAACATCCCCAGATGCAGCAGCCCATCCGATAATTGGTGGCGTTGACCCAGAGATTCCTCCAATCACTATGTTCTGGGGCGTTCTCCGTTTGAGCATCATTGTATAAATACATACATAAAAAAAGGCACTAAAAGCAGTAATCAGACCTGCTTCCGTATTGGCTAACAGGGTCACAGATCCAATCCCCAATAGACATACAGTTAATCCAAAGCCCAGAGCATGATTTGGAGATATGTGGCCTGAGGGAATAGGTCTATTTTCAGTTCTTTTCATAAGAGGATCAAGATCCCTTTCGTACCACATATTGATGGCCATCGACCCACCACTCGCTAAAGAGCCGCCAAACAGCACTATGAAACAGGACCACAGACTATCCATGTAGTCTCTTCCTCTGTCGTAGCCTTCTCTAAGATCGTAGGTCAAAACACCGCAGACGGCGGTTGCCTGAAGCAACAAGACTACACGAGGCTTCATCAAAATTGCGTATATCCTGATAAGGGAGGGCCTATTTTCTGCCATTTCGCTCATTTTCACGCCGTACGTAACAGTCAGTTAAGATGTCATGAAAAAGGTAACAGTACCATTGTTACGGTAGCGCTTATTTAGTAGAAGATAAACTGGATTCTATGGCACTATTGTCCTATACAGTCTACAAGCTGATGCACATTTTCGGTGCATTTCTGAT
>CAZMPT010000031.1:0-7957 GCA_964568285.1 uncultured archaeon
CCATTTTCATAACATCATGCGCTTCTTCATCAGTCGCCGCAAAAGGCGCTTTGGTGCCTGATTCTAGCATTTTGTTTATCCTAGCGTAGTTTGCGGGGCCAGCAGAGATAATGCCTGTGCAGTTTCCAAGCAATATTGCCTCTAATTTATGCAGTCCAGTTGCAACAGTGTTTGATACAGCTCCCTTGACCAGTCCGGGATAGTTTTCGTGGCAATCATAGACTAGTGGCACTTCTATTATTTTTGAAGTGAACACACCTCCCAGAAGCGTATCCAAATCATGATAATGTAGGATTATATTTTTCTCAAGTTTATGAAATGCAAGTATCTGCCAGGTGCTCCACCACAGAAAACTAGGCAGTTTTCTAGCAAACAAAGCGGGGTTGTTTAGGCCACATTCTTCCTGATAGCGCCATATGGTGCCCCATTCAGTTGTACTTGTGGTTTCGAATTTTCCAGTTCTGTCCCATGCTAGCAAAATCACCCGATGGCCTAATTTTGATAGACTCTTGGCCGTATCAGCTACTACAGGTTCAGCAATTCCTCCCGTGGTCAATCTAGTTCTGACCATTATCACTAGTGACATTGTAGCTTAAGGAAACTGTGGATAAATACAATCTCCGTTCATCGCAGAAGTTTTAAACCATACTTGGGTGAGCACACTTCAGTGCCGCTGTAGCTCAGCAGGTCAGAGCATCCGGCTGTTAACCGGACGGTCATCGGTTCGAATCCGATCAGCGGCGCCACCGGGCCCGTAGCTTAGTCTGGTGGAGCTCCCGGCTCATAACCGGGCGGTCGTCGGTTCAAATCCGGCCGGGCCCACCACTTACTTTCTGAAATCGCCTTTTAACTTCAGCCTTTGTGATTTGCATTATTGCACTAGTTCCCAAGCCTTCAACGGTTACTGACGCTACAGCAGCACCATAATCCATGGCTGTGACAATGTTTTCTACATTTATCTCATCAGCATTTGTGAGATATCCCATTGCAGCTCCCGCAAAACTGTCTCCAGCACCAGTGGGATCGACAAAATTCTCAACAAGAAAGGCAGTTCTATGTTCACTTGATTCTTTTGTATAAAGTGAGGCTCCCTTTTCCCCTTTTTTGAGAATGACATATTTCGGTCCTTTTTCCAACAATGCTCTTGCAGCATCGTCAAGATTCTCCAAACCAGAATAAAGTTGAGCCTCTGCGTCATTTATGAATAGAATATCGATACGGGAAACAATTTCATCAAGTTTTTTTCTCTCCATGTCAATCCAGAGATTCATTGTATCCATTGCAAT
Source organism: uncultured archaeon (assembly GCA_964568285.1). Classification (GTDB taxonomy): domain Archaea; phylum Thermoplasmatota; class Poseidoniia; order MGIII; family CG-Epi1; genus CG-Epi1. The sequence continues at coordinate 1,287 of CAZMPT010000031.1, forward strand.
TATCTCTGCATCCATTTGATTCAGAACTTTGATTTGTATGCTTGGATCATTGTTACACAATAACAACGCTCTAGATTTTCTGTGTTTCTTTGCTACTTCCCAGTCATAGTGTTCATTAATCTGAAAATCCGTCTCGTGAGTGATTGCTTGAGACATGTTGCCTTTGTATTCACCAGACCAGTGAAATGTTGGATAATCCAATTCCTTTACAGATTGAACATTGATATCTCTAGATTTTATTTCATCCACGAATTTCACTGGAAAATCATTTCCTATTGCAGCGACCAGAGATGTTTTAGCAAAAACACTCGCCGCAACACTGGAATATATTCCAGCTCCACCAACGATTCTTTTCCCTTCTCCATGAGGGGTTTTTAGATTATCAAGAGCCAAAACTCCTGCAACAACCAGTTTCGGAGGCATGTTCTTACTGAGGAGGGCTGGCTTTAAATCCCAACCACTGTGCGCGAATAATGGCGACCTCTCGCAAGATAGCACTGCTTTTCGCTGTGGAGAATATCAATGCAATAATTGGCTGGATTGCACTGCTATTTGTTGCGAGAAAAATGGGAGCCTCAGCACTTGGTGAGTTTAGCTATGCACTCAGCTTAGTTGGTGGCTTTACGTTTTTAGCATTTTTTGGCTTTCGGATGGCACATATCAAGAGAATTAGTGAAGGTATAGATCTTGGAAAATGCATAGGCACTTTCCTTTCGATAAGAATGGTTTTGATTTCTTTTATGTTATTGGTGTTTGCATCTTCTTATTGGATATGGACAAGTTATCTTGGCAAGGAACTCTATGATATTCAGACCCCTGGACTTTTACTAACGGTCATTCTGTATTACATCTTATTTCTGTTTCTGGGGGTGATGACTGCAACTTTCAGTGGTTTGAAACAAGGCGCTCGTATAGCTATCCCGAATGTCGTTGGAACATCTCTTCGTTCAATTCTCTTCATAGCTACAGCGTTTATGGGTTGGGGAGTAATCTGGCTTGCACGGTCTTATCTTATAGGTGTGATAGTAATCATACTCATTTCCATTTGGTATTTCCGTGATTATCCTATATCTAAACCAGATAAGGAGATGTTTCGTTCTTATAAATCATATGCGTTTCCTGTCGCAGCAGCCTCAATCTTTGTAATTTTTAAGCAGCATTTTGACAAAATATTCATAGGGATATTCTTCAGCACATACCAAGTTGGCCTTTATTTTGCGGTACAAAGAATTGCACTTTTCATAGGAACATTTGCTTTAGCAATAGAGGAAATGCTCCTTCCTGCTGTATCAAAACTTCATTCGATTAAAAAGAACAAAGAGGTCCAATCGCTTGTGTATGATACAGAAAAGTACATTTCAATGGTGTGCATTCCAGTAGTAGCGATGACCATTATTTGGTCCAGTGAAATCATAGAGGTGTTCATCAGTCGGGAATTCCTTCCGGCAAATACAATACTCAAGTTGCTAACATTGGCCGCCTTGATTAGAGTTGTTAACAGGCCATGGTCCATTGCACTTCGAGGTTCAGATAGGCCAGATTTAACATCTATTGCAAATATTCTTGCAGCCCTACTTAGCATCATTCTAATGCTGATTTTAGTCCCCAAGCAAATACCACATCTAGGATTGTATGATCTCCCTGGTTTAGGCGGTGAAGGAGCGGCGATTTCCGTGCTTGTTTCTGAGATATTTATGGCATTTTCTCTTAGAATATTGTGTTATCTCTATTTGGGTATGACTCCTCGTTTCAATTTCTTTTTACAACTTTTCGTAGCTATTTTGGTGGCAGCACTTATGTGGCAGATTCAGCACAATATCCTTGTCGATAGATGGTACGAATTGTTCCTATTCTCAGCACTTGGTGGCTTCCTGTTCATTTCAATTCTCGCAGTCCTTGGTGGTTTTACCTATAGAGATTTCCGTTTTTATTGGGATGTCATTAATCCTAAGGAAATGACTAATTATGTTAAGAGAGAGTTAAAGAGAAATTAATGATTTTCACAATTGTACTCTTGTTGGTTTTGATAATTGCAGTTATAGTGTTATTCACATATCAGAAGATATACAATCCCGGCAAGCTCTGTAAAGTGTGTTACCGTGTAGTCCCTGAAATGGTCTTTGTTGAGGAGACTGATGAGGAAGAGTTAGATTATTATGCAAAATGTCCGTTTTGTGATTCAGAATTGAATTAGGATGATTAATTCCGATCTCGAGAGTCCGCAATTATCTTCAGTGCAATACCGGTTGCAGCCCCAGCAATAAGTCCAGTAATCACTCTTTTGACATTGGTAGATTCATAATCAGTTAGAAGCTGTACGGTGCCATCAATTCCTATCGGTATCAAACACAGAATTATCATAGGTAGCGTCAATTCGATTCTTCTACCCAGTGCGTAGGTAAAACCAATTGCCAAACCAGCAAATATTCCAACATCTCTTGTACAGAACGGCATTTGATTGTCATTATAGGAATACGAACGATGAGACAATTGGTGGCAGTTCAGATCACCAAAATAATAGACTGCCTTAGCGATAGGATTCATTTGTTCAATTATTTGCTGATTGTCATATTTTCCTACACTTCCACTTAGATTACTAGCTTCACCTTCTGGAACCATCAAAGGTCCACTGATAATCAAAAGTGTCCAAAGCCACAATATGACTAGAAATGTTCTATTCCATTTGCCTAGATTATCCCACTTTTTCTTTAATTCCCAAGAGGACATTTATTGAGCAGTTTCGAATTTTTCTCTATCGAATAATAGGAATGCTAAGGCAAATATTGATAGTACACTACCGATAAGGAACCCATAACTTAGAACTCCACAAAGACATCCCATAATTGCAATCTTGAAATTTTGTTGAAGCAAGGCGGCCGAACTACCTATCAGTGCCAAAATTGCCGAAACCATGAAGATAGGGGCCAGAGCGTAGTTGGGTGGCCATGGTTCCACAATGTTCTTTCGATAGTCATAAATTTTTTCATCTTGACCAGTCTCCATTTCAATTTCCATGATATTCGCAGAGATATCAGCTCTGATATTCATCCAAACATTGACAGTTCCATACCCCTCTAAGATAAAAGTTAGCTTTGCTTCCTCTCCTTTCAAGTCATACAAAGTGTATTTCCCCTGAGGATTTGTGTAAGTTTTCTTGTCACCAGATTCAACTTTTACACCTTCTAAAGCATTACCATCTCTGTCAATCACCATTCCTTGAACTGACGATAATCCTTCATTATTCCATTGAGTTCCTTGGTCATTCCATTTCAACCCATAAGCGATCCCTGCTAATATTCCCAAAACAAAAACAATTGCTAGTAATATTCCACCCCATTGTGCAACCGTCTTCGGTTTTTCAGTTAAATTGTTGAGATTATCCCAATTATACGCGTCTTTCAAATTACTGAAAACCATTGAAACTTGAGCCTTGGTCTTGAATTCAGAACTCGTTGGATCTGAGGTAGTGGAGGTTCTCTTTCTTGTTGCAGCCCACTTCTTTATTTCAGTCCTTAACCATTTGTTTGCCTTACTTGTGAATTTGTATTTTTTACGAATATAATTTACAGTTCGTTTTTCGACATTAGTATAATCATCATAATCTTTTATTTTCAAGAAGAGTTGCTTGCTTCCCTCTAATTCTATTTCTTCTTTATTCTCAGTTAATTGCTCTGCTATTTCAATCAGTTCTCGATCATATTTTTTTCCATCAATCTCTGTAAAGATTTTATTGTTTTCATCATCGGCCGTCCCAGTTTTTTCCTTTACGTAATCACTTATTCCTTTGGTAACTTTGCTGATGCTTTGTTTTATGTCCCTTACCAAAGTTGTTTTCTGTATGGCGAATGAGGAATCACACATAGGGCATGTGACCTCTTGGCCTTCCTTCTTTGCCGTATTGAAAACATTGTAGCAAGTTGTGCAGCGCACCTTTGCATCGGCCATTATCCAGTACTCAACCGTCGGTTAAATAAACATGACTATTGGGAGATTATGGAATGGTGGTTAGCAGTGCTTCTGGGCGTCCTTCAGGGAGTCACAGAATGGCTTCCCGTTAGTAGCAGTGGTCATTTGGCAATATTTCAGTTTTATTTTGGAGAGGAACCTCCTATCCTTTTCGACATAATATTGCATTTGGGCTCTCTTTGTGTGATATTGTACATAATGAGGGAGGAAGTTCGTCAAGTTACAGTGGCTTTTCCAAATTTTCTTAAGGGGTTTCAGCAGGATCTAAGAGGGGATGAACGCTTGATATCAATGATAATCGTTGCATCTATACCAACTGCAGCCATAGGTTTTGGATTTGATAGTACGATAATCGGTGATTTTTACTCTGAAATGCATTTGGTTGGTGCTTGTTTGATATTTACAGGCATCATTGTTTGGTTGAGCAAGAATTATGATGGAAAGATAGGCACGGATGATTTTCCAATAAAGAACGCTTTCTTGATTGGAATCTTTCAGGGTCTGGCTATTTTACCAGGAATATCTCGTTCAGGGTCTACAATCGCTATTTCCAAGATGTTGGGTATGGATCCCGTCAAGGCCGCCCGCTTCTCCTTTCTTCTATTCATACCTGCAATCATAGGTGCGACCCTTCTGAAGATTCAGGATTATGATGAGACTATAGCTGAGGTCGGTCCTTTACCCTTGGCCTTAGGTTTTGGAACATCGGTGGTGACTAGCTATTTTGCAGTAAATGCACTATTAGAATTAATAAAGCAGCAGAAGTTTCATTATTTTACGCCTTACTGTTTAGTTCTTGGATTAATTCTGATATTTGATAGTCTAAACTAATTTCTCGCTTGTAACCTGTATCTCGTAATCTCCCGAATATGCGATTGATCCAATTCCTTCTAAGCCCGAACCTGAAATAGTAACTGTCCAAGTGCCATAAATTGATGGAAGAAGATAGGGCCTATCATTGATGCCATTGTTCCAAGTCACCATTTCATAGCCTTCACCATGTTCACCTCCGTTCGGATCAACAATACTGATGTCTAAGGTCCCAGCAGGACCTTCAGAGGGATCGCTTCCCCCCGCAACGTGATAATTAACGGTCAAAAGCAACATCACAAATCTAGCTTGCCATTCATTTTCAATATCAAAAGTGTGTTCAAATTTTTGCCATGAAAGGTTTTGTGCCGTTTGCTGAAACTGTAGAGGATTGTCTATCATATCCTCAATAGCCTTCATCAACGCACCATCATTCTGTTCGGGATCAGGGGCAAAATCACCTTCCACGCTCCAGACCTCGATTTCTTGGTAGCTTTTCGTTTGCTCAGGCACTATTCGATCAATCAAACCATTCATGGCTGGGACGTCTATACATCCCACCGTCATGAACAACGCAGCTATCATCAACGCCTTCTTCACGATGTTTGGATTCAAGCGGTCTAATTAAAATATTTTCCATACAATCAACTGAAAACACGTAAACACCCCTCTCTTTCCGCCATTGTGTCAGAATTAAGGCAGAAGTTGCTAGAGTTGGCAATGGCTGAGGCTGCTCAGTATGGTGAGGCCAGATCTAAAAGTGTTATAGGAAAAGCCATGGGGAAATTCCCTGAACTTCGCAAATCTGCTAAAGAGATCATGTTATTGATTGATGATGTTATCAATGAAGCAAATGGGATGGATCCAGATACTCTGAAGTCATTCTTACCAGACAAGCCTTCTAAACCAAAAGGAAGTGTCGAAAAAGAGCTCCCACCTCTTGAAAATAGTGACAAAGTTGTACTGCGATTTGCGCCAGGGCCAAGCGGTCCGCTGCACTTGGGACATACTCGTGCATTGGCTTTGAACAATTATTATCGAGATAGGTATGGAGGCAAGTTGATTCTACGCCTTGAAGATACAAATCCCAATGCAATAGATTCTGATGCCTATGATATGATACAGTCTGACATGGATTGGTTGGGAATCAATCCTGATGAGGTAATTATCCAGTCTGACCGAATAGAGACCTATTACGATGACATGCGAAAAATAATCTCTAGTGGTGGGGCTTATGTGACCAATTCAGACGCTGAGCACTGGAGAGAACTGAAGAATCGCAGTGAAGCCCATCCTGACCGTGACAGAGACTCGACTACTCAACTTACTGAATTCGAGGCGCTATTATCTGGTGGTGAAGGGATTGTAGTAATCAAGACAGATCTGGAAGATCCAAATCCTGCACTTCGGGATTTCGTAGCATTCCGTGTTGTTGAATCACCACACCCAAGGCAGAAGGACAAGTATCGTCTCTGGCCTCTTTACAATTACGCGGTGGCAATAGATGATTATCGTCTTGGTATCACTCATGTATTGAGAGGTAAAGATCATTTGAATAACACTCTCAAACAGAAATGGATCTACAAGTATATGAGCTGGGATGAACCCGAATATATTCATTATGGATTGGTCTCAATTCCAGATACAAATCTAAAGACCAGTAGCATTAGGGAGTCTATATCCAACAAAGAATTCAGTGGTTGGGATGATTGCCGTTTAGCGACTATCAAAGCCTTATCTAGAAGAGGCTATCAATCCAAGACATTCACCAAATATTGGGAAAATGCAGGCATAAAGGAAGTGGACATCAAGTTTTCATGGCAGAATTTCAACGCTATGAACAAAAATTTTGTGGATTCCGTTAGCCGTCGTCTTTTCTTTGTTCCTAATCCCGC
>CAZMPT010000031.1:8057-11838 GCA_964568285.1 uncultured archaeon
CATTGTCCAATCGAATTATTCTATCCAGATGGAACAACTGTCAAAGGCATTGTTGAAGATAATATATCGGAATTAGATGGGCAGGTTGTTCAATTTGAAAGGGTCGGTTTTGTGAGGTTAGAGGGAAAGAAAGCATTTTTCTTACACCGCTAATAAGCATCTATGTCCGCAGGCCATGACCATCATCACCATCATCATGATGATGATGATTCCGAGAGTAAAACTCGCCTAGTTGTAGCGATAACTTTGGTTATGATGGTGGTTGAGGTTTCTACAGGCATTTTGACTAATTCAATGGCACTTTTGGCCGATGGATGGCATATGGGAACACATGCTGCAGCCTTGGGAATAACATTGTACGCCTATTACTATGCCCGTACCGAGTCCAAAGTCGCGAAAAAGAAGGACCGTGTGATGGCATTGGGAGGTTTTGCCTCTGCAATTGTGTTGGGTCTGGTGGCATTGTACATTGGTTATGAATCAATTGATAAGATTATAAATCCAGCAGAAATTAAATTTCAGGAAGCGATTATAGTTGCAGTTATTGGTCTGGTCGTCAATGTAGCATGTGCCAATATTCTTGGACACGACCATCATCATCACCACCATGGGCATCACCATGATCATGACCACGATACCAAATCTAAAAAGAAGGCTAAGAAAGCAGCACCTCAAGAGAGAGGAACATGGGGGTTTGTTGTCGAATCATACAAGAAGGATTGGCAGTCAATACTAGGGAAATTCGATAATCTTATGACTAATCCAGATGATATAGAGGATTTGAATCGTCGTGGGGCCTATCTGCACGTTCTAGCAGATGCATTAGTCTCGGTTTTGGTAATTCTCGCACTGATAATTGGAATGTTCAATTCAGGTCTAGTAATTCTGGATCCGTTGATTGGAATAGTTGCTGGCATTGTAATCGCCCGTTGGGCAGTTGGATTGCTGGTCGAGAGTAGGAATCAACTGCTGGAAATAGATTAATGCGAGTTCTTCACCTGAACAATCCTGCACAAGTGGCTACAAATTTGGTCTATGCTCAGCGTTCACTTGGCATCGAATCAAGTCTGGTTGTAACGAGTACGAAAGGATGGCATTCGAATTTCGACCACAATCTCTCAGATATAGATACGAATCAAGTGAAGGGTAAACTGAAAGTTGGGAAGAAATTGTATAATCTGATAAAGGAATGTGACATCTTGCATTATCACGGTCAAGCCGTGAGTGAAGGATACCGTGACCTAGTGATGTGGTCAGGAATAATGAGCAAGCCAGTCATCCTTCATCACCACGGGTCTGAGATAAGGAATAAGCAATATCCAAAATTTGCGAGCAAGCTTGTGAAACATAGATATGTCAGTACTCCTGATCTTCTGGAATTCGTTCCTGATGCGGAGTGGTTGCCCAATCCAGTTAATTTAGACAATCTCAAATATTCAGAACCTAGAACTGATGGACCGCTGAAAATATTACATGCTCCAACGAACAGAAAAGTCAAGAACACAGAGGCAGTACTAGCGGCTATTTCCAAGCTTGAACTAGATGGTTTGGACATCCAATTCACGCTGGTAGAGGATTCCCAACATTCAGAGTTATTGGAGCAGGTTTCGAGTCATGATCTAATCATCGATTGGTTAAATCCAGAATTTGGAATATATGGTGTATTCTCGATAGAATCAATGGCCTTGGGCCGTGCAGTAATCTGCTCACTTACAGATTCACTCTATGGCAAGTACGATTTGCCCATAGTAAGCATTCAACCTGATGATTTGTCATCAAAGATTACGGAGTTTTATAATGATCGCAAACTTCTAGTTGATATGGGAAAGGCAAGCTATGATTTCGTTCAGAAGCATCACAATCCAGTAGAATCAGCAAAGACTGTGATTGAAAGATACAAAGCAATACTGGAGTAGAATGGCAGGCCCTCTATTCCTTCACAAGGCCTACAATCGTTTGAAGGCTTTTCAGAGGCCCTTTTACAGTCGCTATCCAGTTACTAATGATTCTTTGAACCTTAGCTGTATTCCTTTCTTTATCATAGGTTCAGGCCGTTCAGGTAATACCTTGTTGAGATTGATTTTATCGGGCAGTCCAAATATTTCGATACCTCCTGAATCATATCGTATTCCTTTCGCAATCAAAAAATTTCATATCTATAATAATAGAGTTTGGCCAGAAGTCGTAGAAGAAGTTCTTGGAGAGTTTAAATCTTGCAAGGAATTCTATACTTGGGACATTGATTTAGAAACTGTTCAGGGCCGATTGGAAAATATTGATGAATCCAAAAGGACTCTTTCCAATATATTCGATGAACTTTATTGTACTTATTCAGAAAAACATAATCCGGAGTCACAAAAGTGGGGCGATAAAACTCCCATGAATACTTTGTATCTTGATTGGATCCGAAGCGCATTTCCACAATCCAAGTTTGTTCACATAATTCGTGATGGTCGTGATGTAGTAAGTTCTTATCTGAAAATGGAACGATATCAGAACATATCTGAGGCTGCTAAAAGGTGGAGTTCAAGTGTTAACCTAGCTCAAACCTTTGGTTCAAAAATTGGAAATAATTATATGGAAATACGTTATGAAGATTTAGTAGAAGATCCAAAAAAAGAAATCAATGAGGTGTGTTCCTTTCTAGATATCCATTATAATTCTAAGATGCTGGAACAGACCTCTCAGGTGGATAAATTAGGAGACACAGATAAGCCCCATCATTCAAATCTATCCAAGCCGATTAGTACAGAATCAATAGGAAAGTGGAAGGACCATTTTTCTTCTGGAGAACAGGAAAAGCTTACGAAATTGTTGCATAAACATCTTCTTCATCTTGGATATGTTGATTAATACGGGCTTTTCTGACAATTTGTGAATCCGAACCTATTCATAGCTGGAGTTCCGAAGGCTGGTACCACCTCACTCTTCCGATATTTGGCCTTACATCCAGATGTTCATCCGTCGAACCCTAAGGAACCTGGTTACTTCCATCCGTTCAAAATCAAAGAGATGGATACAGGTCTGGAGGCATACCATAAATGTTTTTCAGGACATTCAGGACAAAAATATGCTATGGAGGCCACTCCTGGATATTTCTATGGTGGAAAGGAGAGTGCGAATGCAATCAATGCTTTCTCGCCAGATTCAAAAGTCATAATTGTATTACGAAATCCAGTTGAACGGTTATTCTCATTCTACAAGTACAAGAAGAGTCTAGGACATATAGATGGTAACCTTGATTTCGTGAAATATATTGAAGAATGCAAGAAGGTTGCTTTTAATCAACCAATACAGAAGGAGAATTATGATTTCTGGGCAATGGTTGGAGGAAAATATGCGTCCTTGTTGTCAGACTGGCATGATGTTTTTGGAAACCGAATGCGAATCTATTTCTTTGATGATATGGTGAAGGATGAGCCGAAGTTCATCGAGGAGATCTGCAAGTGGTTGGATCTTGATTTTAGTCAAATTGATAGTAAACGGACTAGAGTGGAGAACAAATCAATGGTCTATCGAAGCAAGGGTTTACAGAGAGTCGCAACCTCCTTTGACCGGATGTTTTCTGGAATATGGTACTATCTGCCTTGGCTAAAGTGGCCATTTAGTGGTATCTACAATCTTCTGAACGCTAAACCACACACTGAGACAATATCAGATTCTTTTCGCAGTGAATTAACACAATATTACCAGAAGGATATAGATCAGACCTGTGATTTCCTTGAGAAAAGGCAAATAGGGAACCTGCCAGGCTGGTTAATCAAATAATGACCAATTACGA
>CAZMPT010000032.1:0-11657 GCA_964568285.1 uncultured archaeon
GTAGAATCATTTGAAATTAGGTCATTGTAGCTAATTGTTGATGAATGACGGATATTACAAGAAGTTTCTACAAATTCTATCTCTATCACATTCTCAATAGTATCAATAACTCCAATAACTTTGTTGATTTTGTCTTCCAGTGAGAAAATCTTACCATTGTAATGGTACCCATTTGCAACTATCAAAACTGATGGTTGGACTTGACCAAAGCGATCAACAACTCCTTGAGAGCCAAAATCTGGGGAACAGGAGGTCCAGATTGCCCCTGTGGCTGTGGCTGCTAACATTAGAACCAATGTTTCAAAACAATTAGGAACGAAAGCCGCGACTCTAGTTCCTTTCTTTACACCAACGTCTTTCAGCCCAGATTGCGCTTTCGCTACCACTTTTTTCAACTCCCCGAAAGTAATCTGAATATCTGTTCGACCTTCACCTGCGCTAATTACTGCAGGGTGGTCTTCATTGCCTGACAACAAATTCTCAGCATAGTTTAATTCTGAACCTATAAACCAACGGGCTCCCGGCATTTTTGGATTATCTAATACCTTATCATAATTTTTTGAGTAAATAATATTAGAAAATTCCCAGAACTGTGACCAGAAGGCCTCCATATTATCAATAGACCATCTATGAAGGTCAGCGTATGAATCTGAATCAAGGGGTGATTCTTGAATAAATTTGTAAAGTAAACTGGATTTTATTCTACTCTCAGATGGACTCCAAAGCAAACGACCCATATTGACTCAAAATAACAATGGACGGTGGTTAATGAATATTGACTAGAGCATTCCAGCCTTTTGAATAATCATTAACTGTTCGGTAGACAATTTCTCTCCGGCTAGGAATTTTGCGAAAAGATCCTCAGCGCTCGCTGCACTAGCTTTCTGATCTGCGACTGAGCCTGATTTACTGTGGGATGCAGTTGTTCTATCTATTTCTTGCATCGCTCGTAAATATTCTATGTATTCATTGTGTACCTCATCAGCCTTTTCCTTGACTTTCACAAACATACGCTGTGCAGAATCTGCTCTACGTCTTGTAGAACGATTCAACCTTAGTGAATCTTTCATTTGATTATGACACGCCTGCGCCTCTTGCCGAGTTTTCTGCATTGTCTTGCTTAATTCCCTGCGCTTGTCCTCAACTTCCCTAAACTCGTTGCGTGCTTCCAAAACCTCAGTATCGGTCTCAATCAATTCATCGTGCTCTTTGATCTTGTTCTGAAGCGAACCTATCTCCTCAACTAAAGCTCTCTCCTTATCTGTCGTTAGAGGGGTTGTCATCTGTTTTATCTCAAGCTCTTGAATTTGCTTTCTTAACCTTGCAATTGGTGGAAGATTACGTCCCGAGAAACGTGAACGCTTTAATTTCAAGAATCTATCTTTGAGGCCCTTGACTTTGTTAGAAACATCCCTGCGTTCATCTCTAATCTGACCAACCTCAACATTGAGGCCATTCCTACGATCTCTGTATAGATGGACGTTATCCATATATTCCTTAGCTTTTTGGTTAAGTTCATTACGTTCAGCAGCATGTGCTTGAGACTTCAAATTTAATTCGTCTCTCTTCACTCTTATTTCCTCGGCTGAAATGTGATAGCTCTTTCTTAATTTTCTCAATTCAGAACGAGAAAGTCCATCGATATCTTCAAATTCTATCTTTCCAACAACCTCTTTGTCTGATTCATCATTTCCCGTATCCTGATCAGAGGCAACCAATCTTTCAACGAGTTCAGATTTTTTACCAGATACTGGTAAATCTAACTCTTTAAGCTTCTTCTTCAGCTCATCGACTTTTAGATCATTGTAATCCGGGGCGAGTTCTGCAGAGCTTCCGCTATCATTTGAAGGCTGCTCGCCTTCGGATGCTGCAGGGGCTTGGGTTTCCTGCTCGGAATCCATTGAATATCATATGGGTTTTGAGACCCATTCCAACCTCAACCGAAAAGTGCACCAAGTCCAGATACAGCGTCTTCTTCGCTGACTTCTTCTTCCTCTTCTTCCTCGGCTTCTGCCTCAGCTGGAGCTTCTTCTGAAGATGCAGCGGCAGCAGGTGCGGCTCCACCAGTAGCTGGTGCAGCAACGGCAGCGGTTGCCATAGCTTCCTCAATATCGACTCCATCTAGAGAAGCGACAAGAGCCTCAGCTCTTGATTTGTCTGCCTTGACGCCTGCGGCTTTCAAGACTTTCTCAACGCTCTTAGCGTTTACTTCTGTTCCTGCTGAGTGCAGCAACATTGCTGTGTAGACGTATTCCATTTTTTTGCCTCCTTATTATCCGAACAAAGCTCCAAGACCAGAGACTGCATCTTCTTCAGATACCTCCTCTTCCTCGTCTTCGTCTTCCTCGTCCTCTTTTGAGGATGATGCTTCTTCCACTGGTTTGGATGCTGCAACCGCAGTAGCTGCGGCCGCACTACCAAGCATCTCTTTCAACTCATCATCAGCCCCTTCTCCAGCATGGCCTGCGACACCAAGCATCGCACCATGGGCCTTTGCCAGAAGAGCCTTGATTGTTGATTCAGAGGGATATGCAGTTGAAATTGCAACTGCCAAAGCATCGTTGTGAGCTTTGGAGAGCAAAGGCTGCATTGTCGCCCCAGTGAAATACCGTGTATTGAATGCAAGATTGAAGGCTTGTGCCGTGGCAGATTGAACTCTCCCACGAAACTCGCTTAGATCTATGTCAAGTACATCTGAAAGATAGAATGTCTCTCCATCAAATGCACCCAACAACTGCATTCCTACGGTTATCGGATAAATCTCAAGTTTTGTAAGTGCAGCAGCGACATCAGCAGTGATTACATCACCCTCTGCTACTGCAGTGTGTTTCTTTCGAATCACAATTTTTCCCTTTTCAATAGCTGCAGGGAAACCAGCGTTCTGGAAATCTCCTACAATTGGTCCTGCTGGAAAAGCTGTTGGACCTTTTTCAATTACAATCTTTGAAGTGGCTATCTCACCACCCTTAGCAGGTGCTTGGGTCTGTGATTCCATAAGCATCTGAAATATCTTGAATGGACTCTCAGTGGATGACAATAAAGCAATCTGATGAGGTGCGAAAATATCAATAATCTGATCTACTCCCTTTTTGCTCTTAGAAGCGTCCTTTATAGCTAACTTCAGGAGACGATTACGAGACATACGCAATTTGACTCCTCTATCTCGAAGAGAAGAACGCATTGTGAGCATCTGCTTGGCCCCGATTCCAGACACATCTACCAAGCCCACTACAGGGGCTGACTGTACGAAATCATGAATAGCTGAAACCTCTTTGCGTTTCCAATCGGCAACAAAAGCTTCTGGCTTCATCCTAATCTCACCGCCTTGCCCATACTGGTCTTTACCCAAATTGAAGCAATATTGTCTGTACCTCTATCAAGATTTGATTCAACACGCTTCAAAATTGTTTCTAGATTATCTGCTAATTGTTCCTTTGACATGGAAACATTTCCGAAAGGTACATGGAATGTGGGACGATCCTTAGATCGAACTGGGACTAGGTTTGTCAAGCTATTAACTATCCTTGCAACGTCTGCCTGTGGTGGTATTGGTCTAGGCATTTTACCCCTTGGACCCAAAACTACTCCGAGACTTTTACCAATACTAGCCATTAGACCCGTTTCTGCAATAAAGAAATCAAAACGGTTTGCCAGTTTTCTAGCTTCCCTCTTGTTTTCTGCTAATTCATCAATCTCTTCAGGAGATATGACTGTATCCACAACTTTCCTTGAAATTACCGCCGTTTCACCCTGAGCAAAAACTGCAACTCGTGCTGGTTTTCCTCGACCATGGGGAAGTGCAACCTCTGCATTAATTCTTTTCTGAGGATTCTGTAAATCAACATCTCGAAGATTTATTGCAACTTCAACAGTCTCGACGAACTTACGTTCTTTCTTCGAATCGATAACATCCTCGATAACCTGGTTTACCTTGTTTGATGCGATGATTTCACCTCCGTAGTTTAAGCGAGACTAAGTCTCTCCTACGGTAGTGCTTCGGAAACAAGTGCGTATATAAAATTATTCAAAAATCGATTTTGAAAATTTTTTAAATAGTGGACAGGCCAGTACCAATGGGTTTTAGATTGATAGAAGCTAGAAACGTCATCAAAAAATATGGGGCAGTTACTGCATTAGATGACTTCACAGTAGACATACCTGAAGGTAAAATTGGCATCCTAGGACCCAACGGTGCAGGCAAGAGTACGTTCGTTAAGATTGCGCTTGGTCTAATTGGAGCATCGAACGGGGAAATTACAGTTCTTGGTGAAAAACTGACTAAGAATTCTGTAGATATAAGGAGAAGAATTGGATACATGCCAGAACATGATTGTATACCTAACTCAATGACTGGAATTGAATTTCTGATAGAAATGGGGCAATGCACTGGTATGGAATTACAAGTTGCAACCCAAAGAAGTCACGAGATTCTAAATCATCTAAGGATGGGAGATGAAAAATATCGAGAAATAAGTGAATACTCAGGAGGTATGCGTCAGAAGATTAAACTAGCCCAAGGACTAATTCATGGACCAGACGTAATATTCCTAGATGAACCGACATCTGGATTGGATCCAAAAGCACGAAACGAAATGCTTGATACAATAAACGGACTTACTAAAGTTAGTAACACTAATGTCCTCCTGAGCACTCATATCTTGCATGATGTTGAAGTTGTATGTGATCATGTTATAATCGTAAACAATGGAAAACTTCAGATGCAAGAAAGTGTTGAAAGCCTAATGGAACGGCAGACGGATATAATTAGAATAAGAGTGGGTGGTGATGAGGGAGGATTTATCAATACTCTCAAAGAGAAGAAAATTACAGTTAAGGATGATGGAAGAACACTTCTAGTAGACTACAAGAGTGAGAAAACATTTGAGGAGATTATAGCTGCAGCTGTGAAAAACGAGTGCCAATTGTACGAAATGGAACGAATGCCCATGACTATGGATAATATCTATCTAGAGGTTGTAAAATGAAAGAGAAAGCTGAAGTTACAGAAAAATATTCTGACTTTAACACTTTACTTCTTTCGAGACCTCGAATCGTTCTGGGGATGGGTCTAAGAAAATTTTTAAAATTCTTCAACAAGAAAAATCAGTGGACTATCGCAATAGGCGTCTTGCTCTATTTACTAGTGTTAATTCAAGTATTTTCTATTGCATTTCTTGGTGCTACATATCCCTGTAGTGAAAACGTGATTGATGATGATGGCACTATAGAAAAACAGTGTATGACCATAGAGTTCTATCAGGGCTTTAGTAAAATGCTCGTAATACTAATAGCATGTTTAGCAAGTTCTGGACTGATTTCAAACGACCTGAAAAATGATTCAATACATTTGTACCTATCCAGACCAATAAGCAGAACTGATTATCTGATTGCAAGGTTTATTCCCATTTTCTTACTTCTTATGATTTATACGGCATTACCAAATCTTCTGGTTTACTTTGGTGAATTATATGATTCCGGATTTGAAATAGACTGGCTGAAAGGACACAAGTGGCTTCTCTTTGGTATAATAATCCAAGGTATGTTGTATTCTTTTGCATACTCCATTATAGGATTAACATTCTCAGCTGCAATAAACAGGGAATCCTTTGCCGCAGGAGGATTATTTCTCACGATATATGGGTTACTAATAATAGTCGAATTTGCCCGTTTCTTTATTGAGAACGATGCCGTATTGATATTATCGATATCACATCAACTAGAATTGATTAGTTATGACATATATAATTTAGACTATTTTGTTTGGAATCTTGATGACGAAGGAATGGTGCCCTTAGATCTTAACAGTCTTTGGATTTATGGTTCTTTTTTCTTGGTGATAGGAAGCTGCTTAACATTTCTGCAATGGACAATTTATCAAATGGAGGTAACGAAATGAGTGAAATAATATTAGAGAATGTCACGAAAAGTTATGGAAATGTCCAAGGAATATCAAGTATAAATCTGTCAATAGGTCCTGGCATTACTGGAATTCTTGGTCCTAATGGTGCTGGAAAATCTACAACAATGAAAGTCATTCTCGGACTTTCAAAACCATCCATAGGCAGTGTAACTGTCAATGACATTAATCCATTTACAGACTGGAAATCAAGAAAGAATATTGGATTTGTTCCTGAATATGATTGTTTTTATGAGCATATGACTGGAATTGAATACGTCAGCTACTTCCTTAGAATGCATGATTATAATGAAGAGGAAGCCGAAAAAGTAGCTAAGAAAGAACTTTCAGAACTTGGACTAGAAGAAGCAATGTACAGGAGAATCAGAACCTATTCCAGAGGAATGAGGCAAAAAACAAAAGTGGCTAGGGCCACTGCTTTCAATCCAAGTATTTTAGTTTTAGATGAACCATTTCAGGGAGCGGACCCCAGTACCAGACATTTATTAATGGAAAAAATGAAAAAATGGGCTGAGGAGGGAAAGATCGTCTTAATTTCAAGCCATATTCTGAATGATGTTGAAAATCTGACAGATTCAATAATACTGATTAACAATGGGAAAATGTTAGCTTCAGGAAATAGGCATGAAATTAGAAAATTGATGGCCAATATTCCCAGAAAAGTCAATGTTGCACCCAGTGATAAAAGTAAAATGCGGACTATAGCAAAGAGAATGTTAGATGAAGAATGGATTACATCTGTAAATATCGATGACAAAGAAGGTGAAATAGTTCTGGAAACAAACAAATCCGAAAAATTCTACAAAGAATTACCGAAAATCATTCAGAAAGAAAAAATCGGAATCAAAAAGATAAATTCAGACGACGATTCTCTTGATTCACTTTATGAAAAATTAGTGGAGGGGGTCCAATGGAAATAAGCAGTGATTTTTTTAGAAGATTCAAGAATCTTTTCCCACCTATATACAAAGATTGTATGTATAGAATTGTGAAAAACAAATTAACTTGGGTTATGATTGTTATGTTATTGTTGCCAGCAGTTCTTGTATTCTACGGTGGGCTAATGGAATACGGGACATTTGGACTAGATGACAAAAGACAGCATGAAACCATAGATGGAAACAAGGTCTATTATAACGAATATGGAGAACTTATGCATGAGTATTTAGCTCAAGAAATATTCTATGGATTCTCTACTGGACTAGGTGAATTGCCCGGATTCACGCTTGGATTATTTGGAATATTATTGATTATTATGATTAGTTCTGAAATAATAGGCGAAGAATATACTGCTAAAACCATGAATATCCTAAGAACGACCCCCATAACCTCATTTGAGATTCTAGCCTATAGATATCTAAGCGCAGTTATAGGAACAATAGCAATTCTGGGAGCCTATACTCTCATTTTTTACATAATGATTATGCAATTTTCCGGAATCCATGGAATAATGAAGGAATTGGATGTTTTAGTCTTGGTTCTTAAACTCATCGTTTTGGAGTCAATAGCCTTTGTAGGTATATTCTGTTTGATTGCCGTATATACAAAGAGGGCATTCATATTTTCCTTTGCCTACTGGTTGCTGTGGGAGGGTTTGATACCTGTCTTAGCTCCAAATATACTTCAAAAATTTACTGTAAGTCATTATTTGAATTCTATTGAATTCGATGGGGCTAAATCCATAGGTTGGGGGGATGTGAGTGAGGGCATGTACTTCCTAGAAGATAGAGCTGGTGAAAGTATAGCCACGGAACCTTTGGCAGCAATCTTTGCCTTTCTATTTATTGCATCTTTAACTTTGTTCATAGGATCTATAGGAATATCAAATAGGCAATTCTAAAGTTTTATTAAAAGCCCAAAATAGGACAAACATTAATGGCTAAAAGAGATTATTACGAAATTCTGGGAGTGTCCAAAGACGCTGACGAGAGAACCATCAAGAAAGCATATAGGAAATTAGCCAGAAAACATCACCCAGATGCCAGTGATGAAAGTCCCGAAATTGCTGAAGAAAAATTCAAGGAAGTATCTGAAGCCTACGAAGTGTTGGCTAACTCTGAGAAACGAAGTAGATACGACAGATTCGGACACGAGGGCGTTGACTTTGGAGGTGGAGGATTCTCATGGGACCAATTCAGCCGCGGAGCTGACATCTCTGACATATTTGGCCAATTATTTGGTGGAGGTCAGAGAGGTGGAATGGGAGATATATTTTCACAATTCTTTGGTGGAGGTCAAAGAGGACCAGATAATAGAGGCGACGATCTTAGATATGATATCACCATGACGCTCGAAGAAGCGTACAGTGGCATGGAAAAAGAAGTTGAAATACCTCGTGATGGAAATTGTCAGAAATGTAGTGGTTCTGGTGCTTCTGAAGGAGGTAGTGCAAAAACCTGTAACACCTGTGGTGGACAAGGTATGGTCCGAAAAATGATGAGAAGGGGATTCATGCAAACTGTGACCACCGAAGCATGTTCGGACTGTAGAGGTTCTGGAAAAGTCATAGACAAACCATGCTCCGGCTGCAAAGGTTCTGGAATTGTACCCATCAAAAAGAAGATAAAATTGAGAATACCACCTGGAGCTGACGATGGTTTCAGGCTCAGGATGAGAGGACAAGGGAGTGCAGGTCCTAACAATGGACCCAAGGGTGACCTATACATTGTTGTAAATGTCAGAAGGCATGACATCTTCCAAAGACAAGATAACGAGATTATACTAGACCTTGATCTTACGCCTGCTCAGGCCGTGTTAGGTGACAATCTGAAAGTTCCAACCCTTTCTGGTGAGGTCAAGTTGAAAATACCCTCTGGTACTCAAACCGGAGATGTTCTTAGACTAAAAGGAAAAGGTATGCCTGAAATGACAAGGTCAAGCGTAAAGGGGAACCAACATGTTAGAATAAACGTTAAAATGCCTAAACCTACTAGCAAAACGAGAAAGATGTGGCAAGAACTTAGAGAATTAGACAAAGAAAGTCCATCTTTTTTGGATAGGATGAGGGATAAATTTGGCTGACGACAGTGAAACAACGGTTCTTTCATCCGGTGATGATGACGACTTTGATCAGGACAGCGAAGAGTATCGCAAGTGGAGGCAAGGAACTAACAAAGACGAGTATGCATCTTCAAAAATGCCAACTACCACTACTTCAACATCTTATAGTCCACCTGAACCCGAGGGAGGAGGAAGCAACACTGAAAGAAATATGGATGTTTTTGCAGCTATAGCTGTTATCTTGATTATTCTAAGTGGAATATTTGGCATTTATATGTATATGCAAAACGCTGAGGAGGTTGCAAATTGGCCAACAACGGAGGGGGAAATAATTGAGACCTACTACATTGACGGATGGGAAGAGAAATGTGAAGAGGATTCTGATGGATATGAATACTGTGAAGATGTTTTCTTTTGTGAAATAAAAGTGACTTACAATTACGCCGTTGAAGGTAACAATCATACAGATGAGGAAATTATACCTGGACATTCAGGAGAGAGTCGGTGTCAAGAAGACCTAGAAAAGACATATGTTCTTAACGGAACTGTGACTGTACACTATAATCCAGATAATGTTGAAGAGAGTTACATAAAAAATCCACCAATGGGTGCAGAGATTGCAATATTCTTTTGCTGCTTCCCCATAGTTATTGTAGTAATCATTCTCGCAATCTTTTCCCAAGTTATGGGATACAATAACTACTCAAGTATCGGCTCGGGATACAGAAATAGTTCAGGAAATTTCTTCGGAAGAGGCGGTGGAAGACGTAGAGGCTTCGGTCGAAGAATGCGAAGAGGTGGAGGACGTAGAAGCTCATCCAGAAGGTCTGTCCGTACAAGCTCAAGAAAACGCTGATGTCTTTTAAGAATGAAAATTGATATTAACAAAGACATACGAAAGGCAAAGACTATTCCTTCAAAATTTTACCATAGTCCTAAAATTTATAGAAAATTGAAAAAGATATTCGATAAAAGTTGGCAATTTATTGGCGACATTGGTGTGCTGGAAAAAAACAACGCTCATCCCGAAATTCTCTTGGATGGAATGCTGAATGAACCATATGTGTTAACAAAGAGAAAAGGAAGAATCAAATGCTTGTCAAACGTGTGTACGCATCGGGGAAACATAGTTTGCAACGATTCTTGTAACACGAAATCATTGGTATGTGGATACCATGGTAGACAATTTGAAATTGATGGAAAAATGAAATTCATGCCCGAATTTGATGATGTAGATGATTTCCCAAGTAAGGATGATAATCTACCTGAGATGTGCATGGAAACTTGGAAGAATCTAATATTTATTATCAATGACAAAAAATGTAATCTTTCGGAACTTATTAGACCAATGGCTGAAAGATTGGATTGGTTGCCCGTTAATGAGTTCAGATACAAACCAGAATTATCTAGAACATACAAGGTTAATGCAAATTGGGCTCTTTATTGTGATAATTATCTTGAAGGATTTCATATACCATATGTTCACAAGGACCTGAATAAGGAACTTGAATACGAAGATTATTTTACACAGGGAATTGACAATACTGTTTTGCAAATTGGTATTGGAAAAGGAGATGAAAATATCTTTGATCTGCCAAAGGATCATCAAGATTATGGCAAGAACGTAGCTGCATACTATTTCTTTTTGTTTCCTAATATGATGTTTAATTTTTATCCTTGGGGTTTGTCTATAAATGTGGTAAAACCAAAATCTGCTGAGTATACTGAAATAGATTATTTCACCTATGTATGGAAAGAAGAATTAATGGGAAAAGGAGCTGGAGGAGATTTGGACAAAGTAGAACTCGAGGACGGGGAGATAGTTGAATCTGTACAAAAGGGAGTAAAATCTAATTCTTATGACAGAGGAAGATAT
The DNA here is from genome assembly GCA_964568285.1 of uncultured archaeon. Taxonomy (GTDB): domain Archaea; phylum Thermoplasmatota; class Poseidoniia; order MGIII; family CG-Epi1; genus CG-Epi1. Next base: position 10,794 of record CAZMPT010000032.1, read on the forward strand.
TCTCCAAAGAGAGAAATTGGTGTTCACCATTTCCACTTGTTGTTGCAAAAATATTACAATTAAGAGTCTACAAAAAGGGATGCACTCTCAACGGCGGTGGAACATCCGGAATTCCATCAATCTATCAACAAAATGAATAGACCCTGGATACTTCTTTGGCATCTTTAATCTTAGAAACGGTATGGTACCAATTGTACGTCCAATACCAGATAGCAGGAATACAATGAATATAGCTCGCCAGGTATAATCCAGATGATTAATCAGACTGAAATCCATTAATCTGTCTATTAGATAAATTGGACCTGAAAAATCTTCGATGTGACCGGCAATGTAACCACCGGTCAATGCTCCAACGAATGCGGTTACTCCAACCCGAGAATTATAGTAACTGAAGTAGGATGCTCTCTCTTTATTAGGTGCAAGATCCAGAACCATAGCATTGGATGTTATCAAGAATGCACTGAAACATGGGCCCAGAATAACAACTTGCAATGCAAGCATGACTCGGATATCAGGAAAGAAAGCGTAGATGAATGGTAAGATTGCAAACCCGATTCGGCTCATAATTAGAACCGGTAATGGCCCTACTCGATCTACTAATCGACCCATTATTGGCTGAAATGCCATCTCAGATAGAGCTCCTATCACACTAAAAGCGACAAGAACCATGTTGTCAACTTCTAACACTTTGATTAGAATCATCGCGAATAGACCCCAAAGCATAGACATGTTCAATACGTAGAATGCCTGAGCACGGACATAACTCTGAAAAGTGTCTGAATATTCTTTTTTTGCTGTTTCTGTTAAAATCAGGTCCGGTGTCTTGGTAGGATCACGATAAGGTACTCGAATTAGAATCAGGCC